>CAUZQN010000123.1:0-7157 GCA_963581605.1 uncultured Binatia bacterium (SeqCode) | reverse complement strand
GGCGGTGGGAGAACATCGAGCAGGAAATCAAGATCGTCCACAGTCTCGATTGCGGTCTGCGCAGAGGCAGGTCCGGACAGAAGCTCAGCGCTGGGCGCAACGGACATGTGTGTGAGCGGAGAAGTTGCCGTTGTCGAAGTTGCCATAGGATGATGTGTACTTCCTCTTAAATCGAACAGCTATGATACCGATTCATCCCCCGAACTGCGACTCCCCCGCACGAAAGAGACGTTAAGAGGCTTGAGGCTAGGCCTCAGGGGGCACATTGCGTGTCGGGTACATGGCCGCTATCTCTGCCTGCCGCGTGAGCAGCACCTCATGACGTTTTACCTTGAGGGTCGGGGTCAACTCATTCCGGTCTTGAGAGAATGGTTCGGTCAACAGGGTAAATTTACGCATCTGGGCATACACGGGTAAACTCTTATTGACTGCATCGAAACGCTGCCGAAAGAGGCTGTGTATCGTCGTATGCTGCAGGAGGGCCTCCCAGTCCTGGCTCAATCCTCGTTTTTTCGCCGTCGTTTCGACCAAGGTTCTGTTTGGAACGAGCAGCACAGTCAAATACGGACGCTGGTCGCCAATGAGACAGGCTTCTTCAATGAGTGGATCTTGCTGAAAGAGCCCTTCTATGGGTTGCGGAGCAATATTCTCGCCCTCTGAGGTGATAATTAGGTCCTTTTTTCGATCGGTGATTGTGACGAAGCCTTTGGCATCGATTTCTCCCACATCACCCGTATGCAACCATCCCTCGGCATCAATGGCCTGCGCCGTGTCCTCTGGTTTGTTGTAATAGCCCTGCATCACACTCGGGCCACGAACGTAAATCTCACCATCTGGAGCGATGCGAACCGTGACTTGCGGCAAGGCGGGGCCGACTGTTCCCACGCGGTTCTGGCCCGGGATATTGCAGGCGATAACCGGTCCCGCTTCAGTCATCCCATAACCTTCATACACGGTAATTCCTGCGCCGAAGAAAAAACGGGCAATCTCCGGGTTGAGGGGCGCGCCGCCAGACACGAGGAATCGGATCCGTCCGCCCAGGACTTGGCGTAGTTTGTGGAAGACCAGACGATCCGCCAAGCGATGTTGTAGTTTGAGAAGCAGCGGTAAGGGCGCCTCTCCGGTTGAACCTGCGGTTCGCACACGACCGGCCGCTTGCCCCACATCCAGAGCCCAGCTCAAAATCTGTTTCTTGCCAAATGGCGCATTTTCTTTTTCACTGAAGATACGACGGTACACCAGCTCTAATACCCGAGGCACACAACAAAATAGGGTTGGGCGGACTTCGCCTAGGTCTTTGGTGAGAGTGACTGTGCCGCCCCCATACGCAATACACGCGCCCGTTCGCAAAATAGTATACAGCCCGGCTGTGCGCTCAAAACTATGCGACAGGGGTAGGAATGAGATGGTTTGGTCCTCTTCCGTTATGGGTAAGATCTGTGTGGCGTCCTCGGCGTTGGCCAGCAGATTGGCATGGGTCAGCATGACGCCTTTGGGTAGGCCCGTTGTGCCGGAGGTATAAATGATGGTGGCTAAGTCCGGGTGCGAGACCGGCTGAGTTGCTCCAGCCGCTTGCGCGCCTCGCGCGAGTAAGCCCTTTAGGCTGAGAGACGGAAGATGACCAAACCGTCCCTCTTGAGGAGCAGACGCATCATCAAGCTCATCGTCCGGCCCATGGTCCAGATTAATGATCTGAGAGAGTGTCGGAACCTGAGCGGCAATCTGTTTGATCTTTTGGCGCTGATCGTCTCCCGCCACTGCCAGGAACGTGACGCCGGCGTCTTTGAGAATATAGGCTAAATCATTCGGATGACTGGTGAGATAGAGCGGGACATCAACCCCGCCCAGGTAGAGGCAGGCCAGATCGATCAGCGGCCACTCGGGTCGGTTGTCAGCAAGAATGGCCAGACGCTCACCCGGCTGAAAACCGAGCACGGCCAGCCCTTGAGCGGCGTGGACAATCTGCTCTCCAAACTGTTGCCAGACGATGTCTTCCCAACGATTCCCCCGTTTACGCTGAAATACGCGTTTCGAACCGTAGCGTCGTGCCCGGTCGAGAATCATGACGGCGAGTGAGGTGTCGCTCATGGATACTGCTCCAGTTGGGCAAATGAGAAGTGCACAAGAAATACCACGGAACACGGCATGCCGAACTCCTGTCTGATCGGTCTGCGTGTATCACACCACCAACATCTTGACGAGGGTTTGAGGGTATGTGAGAACAATGGGCACGGTGGGGAGCCCGATCACGATTCCTGTTCTTTGTGATGGAAACGTCACGCATCAGATCAATTCAATCGTATCAACAGAATTAGGCAAATCAGAAGATAAGGAGGACGATAATGGATATCACGACTGAGCGTGTACATATTAATGTTGGGAACCAGACCATGGGAGGCTATTTAGTCCGACCTACGGATTCTACTCCGCGCCCCGCTGTGATCGTGTACATGGAAATTTTTGGTGTTAATTCTCACATACAAGATGTCACCCAACGAGTGGCAAAAGAGGGGTATGTTGCTCTGGCGCCCGATTTTTTTCACCGCACCGGGCCGGGCGTTGAATATGGTTATGACGAACAGGGTATGAATGAAGGCATTAAACTGCTCAGCCAGCTCAAAGCGGATGAGATGGTTGCTGACGCTCAGGCTGCGCTTTCTTTTCTCAAACGGAAGAACTTTGTCATTGGCAATAAAATCGGTGTTATGGGGTTCTGTGTGGGTGGCCATATGACGTATCTGACTGCTTGTGAGACAGATGTGAAAGCCGCAGCCAGCTTTTATGGTGGGGGCATTGCTGGGGATCAAGGTTTTGGCGGTCAACCGTCCACTGTGGGACGGACCGGTCAGATTGAGGGTCGAATCCTGTGTCTGTTTGGCGGAAAAGACGCGCACATCCCTCTGTCTGATGTCGATAAAGTCCGGAGCGCGCTCGAGACAAACAATATCCGGCACGAAGTGGTTGTGTATCCTGAAGCCGACCATGGCTTTCACTGTGACCAGCGTGCTTCCTATAATGAACCCGCCGCAACAGATGCGTGGGAGCGGGTGAAAAGTTTATTTGCGGCAGAGCTTGGTTCGTAAAATTCGCGCGACTAGTGTGGAATGGTGATCGTAAGGGCGCACGGCCGTGCGCCCCTTCCTTTTTTTAGGATGTGAGGAGTCTTATGGGCAGTCTTGATGGAAAAGTTGCCATTGTGACAGGGGCTGGACGTCTGCGCGGCATAGGCCGTGCGGCTGCCCTGGCCCTGGCCGGACTCGGCGCGGATATTGTGGTGACCGGAACCGGACGGGATCCTGAACACTATCCAGCGGATGAAAAGGCTGCGGGCTGGCGCGACATCGAGAGTACGGCCGAGCAGGTGCGTGGGGTTGGGCGGCGTTGTCTAGCGCTTGTTGCTGATGTGACAGATCGTGTCGCGGTACAACAGACGGTGGAGGCGACACGTCAGGAATTTGGACGGATTGATATATTGATCAACAATTCCGCCTTTGCCCGTGGGCGGGATCGTGTCCCGTTGACCGAGTTGCCGGAAGACGTGTGGCGAAAAGTACTCGACATTAAGCTGACCGGCAGTTTTCTGATGAGTCAGGCGGTGGTGCCGACTATGATTCAACACGGACAGGGGGGCAGTATCCTCAATATCTCGTCGATTGCCGGAAAAAAGGGCAATCCCAATATGCTTGCCTACTGTACGTCAAACTTCGGCATTCAGGGCTTCAGCCAAGCGCTGGCCATGGAATTAGCGCCGCACAATATTCGAGTCAATGCCGTTTGTCCTGGGATTATTGATACGTCGCGTATGGACGACCTGGGCCGGGGCGATACGTGGGATAAAACTATTAAACAGCTGATACCCCTGAACCGGCCGGGCTCAGACGAAGAAATCGGGAAATTCCTGGCCTATTTGTGTACGCCTGACGCGTCCTATATCACTGGGCAGTCACTCAATATCGACGGCGGCATGGTGATGTGGTGAACTGTCCTCTTGGAAGAATCTTAGGCTTCAACTAACCTCAGGTTAATGGCATCTCGTCTTGCATCCACCTGGTGGATGCTGAGGCGGACGGGCGTACCAAGTGGCAGCGACTGCGCATTATTGAGTGGGACAACGAGCAAGGTCTCATCCAACTCGACAAAGAGCCGCCGGTGCCGTTCACGTACGACTTGGCCGCTGACTATCTGCCCTTTCTGCGCTTCCAGAAACTTGAGTAACCAGAAGCGCGTACTCTCGCGTTCGCAGCGACGTGCGTCGGTACTCGCGGCTTGCGCGCTGGCCGCCACAATCTGCAGTTGGCCCTCATCAAACAACGGTTTCCCGTGTTGTAAATGATGTTTGAGCTGGTGGTGCATTTGCAGATCAAGGTAGCGGCGCAATGGTGAAGTCACCTGCGTATACAGCTCGAGCCCCAAGGCCGCGTGTGCTTCCGGCGTAGTGCCGATCTGTGAGGGATTCATGAGTCGCCGGGCGGCATGCACATAGACGCGCTGAGTGGGAAAATCTGCTTTGTCGGGAACCGTATCGTCTGGTGGCGGCTGACCTATGAGCAGTGCCGGAACGTGCTGTTCATAACAATAACGGGCGGCCGTTTCATTCGCCATGATCATGCACTCGCTGACGAGGCCCCGAGCCGGCGAGTCGCTATTCAGCAGCGTGGTGGTGATGGCCCCATCAACGACTTTGACTTTGACCTCAGCTCCGTTAATAACAATGGCCCCCTGCACAATTCTTTGGGTATTCCGTTTTTGGGCCAAACTCGCAAGCTGTTGGAGCGTGGCTCGATAGGGCTGTGTGCTCTCGTCTTTGAGAATCGCGTCAACCTCATCATACGAAAGACGCTGGGTGACGCGGATGATACTGCGCGTGATACGTTCCGGATGCAGTTGCCCGGCTTCGTCGACATGAATAAAAAAACTGAGTGCAGGCCTGAGTTGGCCGGCAACCAGACTCGCCCGCTCTTGGCTGACCGCTGGCGGGAGCATGGGGAAATTACCGCTGGGCAGATACACGGTGGTACCCCGCGCCAGTGCCGATTTGTCTAAAATACTACGCGGAGGGACGCAATAGCCTGCGTCGGCAATATGAACGCCGATGAGCAGCTTGCCATCTTGTTCTGACAGGCTGAGTGCATCATCGATCTCGGCGGTATCCACGTCGTCAATCGTAAAGGTGTCCAGCCCGGTGAGATCTTCTAGGTCTCCACAGTCCGCCGCGTCCGGGTTGAAGGCGGGCAGGTTGTTGGAGGCCTGCAAGGCTTCCTCTGAAAAACGGATCGGAATGTGGTAGCGCAGAATGCTCAGCTCTTCGTCCTGGCGCCAAATCCCGAGCTTGACGAGGAGCTGGAACGCGACATCCCAAGGATGGCCCTTGCCTTGAAAGCTTATGGAATTTAGTAATTGGAGCGCTTGGGGCCGTTTCACATACCCGTCGCCATACAGGGCCAGGCCCTGTAGCAGAGACAGAAATTGCGTATGCTCTGACCGTGGCTGAGCCGCAGTCGCTTCCGTAAGTTGCGTCTCAATTCGGGTGAGGAAATCCTGCTGCGCGCGTGCCTTTTCGCGTTCGATGCGTTGTTGGCGCAGGCTCTCTTCAATACTCTGTGCGTCTCGAGGTGAGAAAAAGCCGGCCTGCTTTTCTTTGAAATACAGCGTTTGGTTCAACAGAGCTTCCAGCGCGCCGACAGTAGCCAACGGATCTTCAGACGAGACGACAAACTCTGCCAGTTCCTGCCATGAGAATATGGTTGCGGTTTCCGCCTCAAGCAGCTCCCAGAGCTCTTTGAGATCGATCGCTTGGGCGTACGCGCTAATCTGAGTTTGCATCTCTGTAAAATGTTTTTTGCGGTCCATGGGGGAGAGGTCACGTGGAATCGTGCTCCGGCAGTCAAAAAGAATACGATCACGGGGAAGGGTGAGCTTCTTGTTGTCTGCTCCCATAATTTCAATAGGCGCCTTGCCCGTTGTGATAATTTTGAGGACCACACCAAGGGCCAGGCGTCCGCGTTCGCGGTAGAGAATAACGGCTCCGGATTGCATAAGATTACAGTCTTTTGCGATATAGCGTCTGGGACCTTCTGTACGGCCTTCAGTCCCGGCCCGTATTACATATCCGTTCGGCTGGACCAGAGAAATACCCTTCCAAAAGGTCCTTGCAAACCGTCGTTGCAAAAAGTCGTTGCAAAAAGTCGTTGTTAGACAGGAAGTGCTATACTGAGTCAAATTGTGGATAGCCTGTTTTCTATCTGGAGACCCTGATGCGCGACTATGTTCTCTACCACGCTCATTGCCCGGACGGCTTTGGTGCGGCCTGGGCCGCTTGGAAGCGGCTTGGGGACGTGGCAACCTATGTGGCCGTACGCCATGGGGTGCCACCGCCGGATATGCCGGACTGTGAGCGGCTGTTTCTGGTTGATTTTGCCTATCCGGCGCAGCAACTGGCTCAGCTCCGCGAACGTGTCCTGCACATCACCATCCTTGACCATCATAAATCCGCACAAGCTGCGCTGACAGGAATCGGTGAGTCACCGCCACGTTTCGAGCCGGACCAGGCCCGTCCGGGCTTATTTGTGACCTTCGATATGGAAGAGTCCGGAGCAACGTTGGCCTGGCGGTATTTCCATCCGGACACGGACTGTCCCGAGCTCTTGCTCTATATTAAAGACCGGGACTTGTGGCGGCACGCTTTGCCGGCGAGCCAGGCGGTCAATGCTGCCATCCGCAGCTATCCGTACGATTTCACCGTGTGGGCGGAGCGCTTGGCCGACGAGCAGGCCATTACCCATCTGATCCCAGACGGCGAAGCCATTGTTCGCAAACAAGCCCAAGATGTGGATGAGTTATCCACGTTGATCATGTGGATGGAGCTGGCGGGCCATCGTATTCCAGTCGTAAACGCGACGGGCAGCATTTCCGATGTCGGCCATCGGCTGTGTGAGTTGTTTCCCCATGCCCCGTTTAGTGCCAGCTATCGAGACGCTGGGGAGGATAGGCGCGAGTGGAGTCTGCGCTCCGTGGGTGATTTTGATGTGAGTGAGATCGCCAAACAATACGGCGGTGGGGGCCATCGGAACGCCGCTGGGTTTCGGACCGCGCGTCCACCCCTGCTGATTGATGATTGATACAGCATGATCGCTGAGAGGGGGGCAGGGGTGTTGTGC
>CAUZQN010000122.1:0-7162 GCA_963581605.1 uncultured Binatia bacterium (SeqCode) | reverse complement strand
TGAGGCTTTACCTACAGAGGAGGCAGGACGCGAGTTTTATCACGAACTAGAGATACGCACTCTCTGCTTAAAGCTCTTAGAAAAGAGGCGCGCGCCAAGCGCTGCTGAGCCTGCGGCAGCATAAGAGCCTGAGAGCCCGGAAGGGCACCCCCTATTAAGCAAAAGCCGGGATCACCTTGTCTCCAATCAATCGAATCGAAGACAACATCTGACCTTGATCGCGTACGATGTGGCGAAAAAGAAAATGATTACAGCCGAGCGCGGCATATTTTTCCACCTCAGCGATAGCATCATCAGGGCTGCCAATAATCAGGGCGCTCAGCCGGTCCCCTTGGAATCCGCGATAGCCCGCCTGGAGTATCGGATCGGTGTGCTGTTTGGCAGTATCGTGATCCGCAGCGATATACACGTCTCGCCGAATCGGGAATTCCGTGACGGTTCGGTTATATTCCTGCAAAGCTTGGCGGTAGAAATGGATACGCTGCTCACACACAGCCAGCGGTTGGCCTGGATCGATAAGCCAGCCGTCGGCTAAACGCGCCGCTCGTTGGACCGGCGCATCGGCACTCGCCCCTATCCACACCGGCAGTGGATTCTGCACCGGCTTGGGGTTAATCGTGACATGAGAAAACTGCCAATAACGTCCCTCATGCGTGACCTGATCTTGGGTCCAGAGCTTGCGCATGACGTCCAGGCATTCTTCAAACCGACTCGCACGTTGCTTCCACGGAATGCCAAACGCTTCATGTGCGTCCTGCTGCCCGCCGACGGCCGTTTTGAGCGTGAACCGACCCTCACAAATCACATCGAGTGTGGCCACTTGCTCGGCCAATAAAACAGGCTGAAATAAGGGCAGCATGAAGAGCGCGCCGATCTGCATCTGACCCGACAGGGCGGAAATACGGGCTATGAGCGGGACGTTTTGCAGGTAATGATGCGGGGTCACATGATGATCCCCTACCCATACAGAGTGAAAGCCGACTTCGCGGGCGACCGCCACTCGTTCGAGTACATCTCGCACGCACTGCTGCGGATCGGCTTGCGCCGAATGGGATGTTGTAAGCGAAAGCCCAAAGCGTACCCTAGGTGCCGGCATAGGATGTCCTCTTTTCTTGTGGGGTTTTGATCCTCTCCTGAATGGCCCACCCGACGTGATGAGTCAAGACAATTTCTTGAAAGTCTTCGGAATTTTTCGGAAGCTTGGCCGGTCTCAAGATCGTAGTGACTCGCCTGAGTGTTTATGACATGCTGACAATGGCTGGAGCGTTCCGATTACAGCCCTTCAGGTCCACGCAAAAGAATTCTACAGGGGTAGTACCGTCTGGTCAGAAACTCATGGGTATACGCATCTCTCGACACTGTCACAACGTAGTAGCACGCAGCTTTTGTGCGGTAGCACGCAGCTTTTGTGCGGTAGCACGCAGCTTCCGTCAGCAGCCGTTCTCTTTTCTGTTGATTAGTCTCAGCTCTTGTTTCCTGCCTCTCTTCCTGAGTGCATGCACGAAGACCGAAGGGGCTCCACGCGACCAAGCCCCAACCCCTATCCCGGTCCAGACTATTACACTGGAAGCAACACGAATGCCGCGCACCATTGCCGCTGTCGGCAGCCTTGAAAGTCCGCATACTACGCAAGTGACTGCTGATCGTGGCGGCAAAGTCGTCTTCCTTGACATTCCCGAAGGACAAGAAGTTGAGGCCGGCCACGTCCTCGGCCGGATTGACCCAGATGAAGCCCAGGCGGCCGTTGATGTTGTACGCGCCCGGTATCAGAACGCGCAGGAGACGCTTGCGCGGCTCAAGCAGCTGCCGATCAAGGCACGCTCACAACAAGCGCTTGACGACGCCCACGCTAGCGTGCGAGCAGCCAAGGGCGAGCTGGATGAAGCGCGAACCGTTTTGCGTAAAATGACCATCCAGGCCCCATTTACCGGGCGGCTCGGCCTGCGTCGAGTCAGCTTGGGGGCCTATCTTGAACCCGGAGATGCGGTTGTCCGGATTACCCAGACGCAGCCCTTACATCTTGTTTTTAGTCTGCCCCAGCAGCATGTGTCCGAGATTCAAAACGGGCAGGTCGTCAGAGGCGTAGCCGGAAACTGTGACAGCACATTCACCGCTACAGTGAGTGTCATCGACCCATTTCTTGACCCGGAAACGCGCTCCGTCACTATTCAGGCGATTGTCCCAAACGAAGACGGCAGCCTCTTACCCGGCATGGCCGCCGCGCTACGTCTTGAGATAGCCGACGTTGCTGACGCCCTCTTGGTCCCTGCCGAGTCTATTATCCGTCAGGGCAGCAAGCGGCTGGTATATACGGTTCAAGATCACAATATCGTCACTAACCAGCCGGTCGTGTTGGGACAGTTTTCCCTGCAACGGGTGGAGGTTCTGAGCGGGCTGCATTCCGGGGATACGATTGTCGTCTCAGGTCATCAAAAACTCCGGCCCGGAGCCGTCGTACAGCCTCAGCCGTATGAACCTATCGATAACCCGAATCTAGAGTTGGGCGCCAGCAATGTCTTGCTGACGGCGTGTTATTTCTAGTCCATGTTGCTGTCCGACCTCTCCATTACCCGTCCGGTTCTGGCCACGGTGATGAGTCTGCTCATCGTGCTGGCTGGTTTAGCCGCATTTCTCAGCATACCTGTGCGGGAATATCCCGACGTAGACAATCCGGTTGTCTCGATTACAACAACCTATGTCGGCGCCAGCCCCACCACGGTGGAAAGTACGATCACCGAACCCATCGAGCAGTCTCTCAACGGCATAGAAGGCATCCGCAATATCACCTCGATTAGCGGCTTTAGCCGCAGTTCGACCACGGTTGAGTTTGTAGCCGGGCGCGATATTGATCTAGCCGTGACGGATGTGAGCAATGCGATTCAGCGCGCGTTCGACGATATCCCGGATGAGGCCGAGCGACCGATCGTCGCTAAGTTCGGGGCCAATAGTTTCCCTATTATTTGGCTGGGTCTGCAAAGCGAGGTCTACTCGCCCGAAGATCTGACCGACATTGCGGATCGCATCGTGAAACCACCCCTCCAGATCCTGCCTGGGGTGGCCGAGATCTTTCTAGGCGGACGCAAGTATGCCATGCGTATCTGGCTAGACCCGGCCAAGATGGCCCTCCACCGTGTTGACCCGGCGGACATTCGCCGCACCATTATCGAAAACAACCTCCAGGTTCCTGGCGGAGAAATCGAAGCCACCACACGAAAATTTACCGTCCTGGTCGATGCCCAGATCAACGATCCGAGTGTGTACGAAAACCTCATTATTCGCGAGGAGGGTGAAACCCGGGTGCGGATCAAGGATGTCGGCTGGGTCGAACTGGGCTCTAGAAATTACAACCTCATCACCCGCCTCAGCGGTCGTCCGACTGTGGGGGTAGGCGTTATCCGCCAGTCGCGCTCAAACCAGCTCGAAGTCTCGGATGCGGTGAGACGCGCCTTGCCGGCTATTCGTGCGGCTTTACCCGACGGGGTTGATCTTGAGATTGCCGTAGACAGCACCATTTTTGTGAGGGCGTCCCTCAGGGAAGTGTGGTTCACCTTAGGCATAGTCTTTGCCTTGGTCGTCTTGGTGAACCTGATCTTCCTGCGCTCGACTGCCGCGACGATTATCGCCTCGATTGCCATCCCGGTCTCTCTGATCGGCACCTTTGCCGTCATGACCGCGCTGGATTTCTCGGTGAACGTACTCACCCTGCTGGCCTTGGTCCTCGCCATCGGTCTGTTAGTCGACGACTCTATTGTGGTCATGGAAAACGTCTACCGCAGACAGGAGCTGGGCGAGACACGTATGGTCAGCGCCCGACGGGGATCGAGAGAAGTTGGCTTCCCGGTCATTGCTACCACGATTTCGCTGGTCGCCGTCCTCGTCCCGCTCTCGCTCTTGAGCGGTAATTTGGGCAGACTGTTTCGGGAGTTTGCCCTGACCATGGCCGGGAGTGTCCTCATCTCGACCTTTGTCGCCCTGACATTGGTGCCCATGCTGTGCTCCCAATTTCTGACCGTAACCGCAGTCCATGGCAGGCTCTACCGGGTCATTGAAACATTCTTCAGCGGTCTCAATCACGGTTACGCGAGCGCTCTCACCTGGGCCATACACCACCGCAGGTCGATAGGCCTGTTTCTTGTGGCAACCATCGGGCTCGGCCTACTCCTGCTCACGGTCATCCCCACCACGCTCGTCCCGGTTGAAGATCGTGGACGTTTTATCACCATTATTAAGGCCCCGCAGGGCTCCACGCTGGCGTATACCGCTCAGACCTTGGATCAAGTCGAAGCACGCATTCAGCAGATCCCAGAGGTCGAGGTATTTTTCGAAGCCATCGGCTTCTCCCTGGGTGGTCCGCCCACCACGAGCGACGGCATCGTCTTTACCCGGCTGACCGACTGGAGAGAGCGCGAGGTGAAACAGCAGACCATAGTCGGACAACTCTTTCCTGAATTTTCCGCCCTGCCCGGCGCGCTTGTTTTTCCGATCAACCCGCCGTCGCTCAATCAGCGCAGCATCAATGACCTTGAATTTATCATTAAAAATGCGTCGGCCACGCAGGAAGAATTTACCCAAGCGATCAATACCATGCTGGACCGCGTACGTGGACTGCCTAGTCTGATCAATGTAGATAGCGATTTACGGCTCAACAATCCGCAGTTGGATATTATTTTTGATCGAGAGCGAGCGGCTGATCTGGGAGTCCCGGTCTCATCCATTGCCCAGAGTCTCCAGATCCTGCTCTCGCAGGGTAAGATTGACGAATTCATCATGCGCAGCAAGCAGTACGACGTGATTACCGCGTTGGCCTCTCGCTATCGCAGCCTACCTGAGCAGATCGGCGAAATCTATGTCCGCAGCCGAAACGGGAGCATGGTGCCGCTGTCCGGCCTGGTCCAAGCCGTTCCGACCATTGCCCCGGCCCGGCTGAATCGATATGACCTGCAGCGCTCGGCCACCATCACCGGCAGTTTGTCTCCCGGTGCCACCTTAGGCCAGATGCTGGCAGACGTGCAGCACATCGCCGCAGACGTTCTGCCCGCAGGGTTCAGCACCGATCTGGGCGGCAGCGCCCACGAGTTTGTTGAATCGTCGGCGGCCATTTATGTGACCTTTCTCATAGCGTTGGTTTTTATCTACCTCGTGCTCTCGGCCCAGTTTGAAAACTTCTTCCATGCGCTCACGATACTCGGCAGCGTTCCGTTGGCCTTGTTTGGCGCGCTGTTTATTCTCTTCGCCACCGGCCATACGCTGAATCTGTACAGCCAAATCGGCATTATTTTACTCGTTGGCCTAGTGACCAAAAACTCGATCCTGCTCGTGGATTATGCCAACCAGGCACGCGCACGGGGTATCGAGCTGCTGCCCGCCGTCCTTGAGGCTGGACGGAGCCGATTTCGGCCCATCCTCATGACCAGCGTCACCTCGATACTCGGGGCTGTGCCGCTCGCCTTAACAACCGGAGCAGGGGCAGAAAGTCGTCGCCCCATCGGTGCGGCCATTGTCGGCGGTCTGACCTTCTCGACCGCCTTTACCCTGCTTGTCATTCCCGTGGTATATCTCTTTGTGACGTATCTTGCCGAACGGTTTGGATTCAATATGATTCCGCCCGAAGTGCAGCTGCATGAGCATGAGCGAGCATGAGCATGAGCGAGCATGAGCATGCAGAACCAGACGGTCCGCTTGAAGTCGACAAAAAGAAGCGCCCGCTAGTGTAGGCGCGCAGCATGTGCCCAAACGCTATGGAAAAAGAGTGTTTATGCTAACGCACCAGGCGAAATGCCTATTGAGGATAGTCCCCCAGGGTCCAGGGCTGGCCCTCCTCTCATTCCTCTCATGCCTCATATGCCTCGCCGCCTGCACCGTTACACCCAAGCAGCCGACCACAACCGTACAGATCCCACAGACCTGGAGCCAGGCGCCGGAGACAGCATCGAAAACACCCAGGCTAGATCTGGCTCTCTGGTGGAAAACCTTTCAGGATCCATTACTCCAATCTTTGATCGAACGCGGCCTCACCAATAACCGCGATATCCGTGTAGCCACTGCGCGCATTCGCGAGGCGCGCGCAGCGCGCACGGTTACCGCCGCTGCCCAGTGGCCGTTTACGGGCTGGTCCGGAGCCTACACACGGACCCGGAGTAGCAGCGCATCGGCATCTTTTTCATTCGATGATTTTCTGACTGAAGAAACAGACACAACGACTGGCTCACAGAATACGACCGGGAGTCCATTTGGATTTGGCGAAGACCGCAATTTCTACCAAACCGGCCTGGATGCAAGCTGGGAACTGGATTTTTTCGGCCGGATCCACTGGTCGGTCCAAGCCGCCGAGGCAGATATTGCTGCGGTAGAAGAGGATCGACGTGATATTTTGGTGACCTTACTCGCAGAAATTGCGCGCAACTATGTTGACCTGCGCGGACTCCAGCAACGGCTCGCCATCGCCCGTCAGAACATTCAGGCCCAACAGGAATCCGTTGAGGTCACCCAATCGCGTTACCAGGCAGGACTCACCAGCGGCCTTGATCTTGCCCAGGCACAGGCATTATTGGCCGGTACCCGCTCGCGAGTTCCCAGCCTGCAAACCGAGACCACAGCAACCATGCACCGTCTGGGTGTCCTATTGGGTCAACCGCCGCAGGCTCTTGTTGCTGAGCTCGCCCTAGAACGACCGGTTCCAATGGCCGACTTAGACGCCAGCCTGGGCCTGCCCTCGGATCTCTTACGCCGTCGGCCCGATATTCGGCAAGCTGAACGAGAACTCGAAGCAGCAACGGCTCGCATCGGGGTTGCGCAAGCCGACCTTTTCCCGCGCTTCTCCTTGACCGGCCGACTGGGCAGCCAAGGCTTAGATTTCTCGGATGTGTGGAAAGATGCGGGCTTAGCCTGGTCCGCCGGCCCAACCGTCAGCTGGCCGATTTTTGATATGGGCCGGGTTCGGGCCAATATTGAAGTGTACGATGCCCGCCAAAAGCAAGCGCTCGCCCGGTATGAGCAGGTCATCTTGACCTCGCTCGAAGAAGTTGAAAACGCGTTGGTGGCGTATGCCCAAGAGCTGATCCGCCAGCGCTGGTTGACCGACTCGGTCACTGCCAGCCAGAACGCGGTAGAAATCGCCACCGAACGCTACCGTAGCGGGCTTGAGAATTACTTAAGTGTCGTG
>CAUZQN010000121.1:0-7165 GCA_963581605.1 uncultured Binatia bacterium (SeqCode) | reverse complement strand
GCAGACGGGGGAGCAATAAAGGCCCAGTCACACAAGCGGGCAACAAGATCACGTGCAGCATCAGACGTACCGGCGTTCACAATCGGCGGATGCGGTTTGTGCATGGGCTGCGGCATCACATACCCGCCCTTGATCTGGTACCAGGGCGACTCATGATCGAAGGTGCCGGGCTCTTCAGTCCACAGTCCTTTGAGGATCTCAATAAACGCCGTCGTGCGCTGATAGCGTTCCTCGTGTGGTAGGAGTTCGATGCCCATCATACCGAACTCATTTGCACTCCAACCACTGACGATGTTAATCCCCCAGCGGCCTTGACCAATATGATCCAGGGTCGCCCCCATCTTGGCCGCGACTAAGGGATGAAATACCGGGACATGCACGGTTGAGTACACCCGAATTTTCCGGGTAGCCGCCAGGATGGCGGATGCCCAGGTCATTGTTTCAAGCGATGTACCCAGATAATTCGTCTCTCCCCCGAAGCCACGCCAACGGCTGACCGGAAACAGAAAATCAAAGCCAGCCACCTCAGCCGCCTGCGCAATATTCTTATTGGATTCGTACGTCCAATCCTCAGGTTCAGGTTTATAGGTACTGATGGAATAAGCGTAGCTGCAGTTAGGCATAAAGATACCGAGTTGCAAGCTGTCGCGTTCTATCTCAGGCACTCTCGGTACTCCCTACAATGCAGCTTCACTAAGCGGACGCCTGTAGACGTCCTCGTCCGTGCGGCACAGAAAAGTCGATCATCGGCCCCTTGGGCACGATACCAAGCGGATTGCGCATTGGACTGGGCGAATAATAGCCACGCTTAAAGATCTCTATATCGACGGTCTCGGCGATGCCGGGCATCTGATACAGCTCGCGCGTATAGTCCCACAGGTTAGGATAATCGACGATACGACGGACATTGCACTTAAACGCTCCATAGTAGGCAGCGTCGAAGCGTACCAAGGTCGGAAACAACCGCCAGTCGGCCTCGGTCAGTTGATCGCCAAGCAGATAGCGCTGCGCCGCAAGGCGTTCTTCAAGCTGATCGAGTGTCGCAAACACGCCCGCATACGCTTCTTCATACGCACCTTGGCTTGATGCAAAACCGGCCCGGTACACACCGTTATTCACCGTGGGGTAGATGACGTCGTTTAATGCGTCGATCTCTGTGCGTAACGGCTCCGGGTAATAGTCAGTCGGGTCGTCCGTGAATGCCTGAAACTCGCTATTCAACATACGGATGATTTCGGACGACTCGTTGTTCACGATAGTGCGCCGTTCAGTGTCCCACAGCGTTGGCACGGTTACCGAGCCCGAGTAGTCCGGTTGGGCGAGGCTATAGACTTCGTGCAGCGCCTGCGTCCCAAGGCAGGTATCGCGGTAGTGAGGATCATCATTGTCAAACACCCAGCCTTGGTCCGTCCGACGCGGCAGGGCGATCGACATAGAAATCACGTTCTCTAGCCGCTTGAGTGCCCGAAAGATGCGCGTGCGATGCGCCCAGGGACAGTTCACGGCGATATATAAATGATACCGACCAGACTCGGCCTTAAAGCCGGACGAGCCGTCGGCAGTCACCCAAGCCCGAAACTGACTATCCCGCCGGATATAACGTCCATTTGTAATTTGCTGCGCATTACCGTCCATGTGCCATACACCGTCAATGATCATGCCCATAGCGATTCTCCTGTATTCCCGTTCAAACCCTCGTTTGCCTTAAATCCTTTCTTTGAGCTGGTCCCAACGATCTCCCCTTATGCCTGAGCTTGGACTTCAGCCTCAACGATACTGACCTGACATTCCGGTATCAAGGGGTTTGTTTAGGCTGCAGCCTCGTTACCTGAGGCTTGGCCAACCTCGGGACTCGTCGCCCTTTGTGCCTCCTCCTTGCACAGGTTGCAAAGGCACTCCATACTATGTTCCAGTGTGATTTTTTTCTGCTGAGAGAACTTTGGTCCGGACGCCTGGAGGAGCCCGCCGTGCGAACTAAGCGGGGCCTGTACTGAGCTAGAACCACCGAGAAGAGTTCCTATGCGTACGCTGCTGACAGGAATATGGACTGCGTCTTTCACTAGACTCCACCAGTGGGTCGTCTGGGGGACGATCCGTATACTCGTGACGCTGCTGGTCCTGGCCGTGCCTTTCGGAGCCACGGCCCAAAGCCTCTTCGTCGGGGATAACCAGGGCGGTGGTATCCGGGAGTTTGATACGACCGGCACCTTTGTCGGCGTGCTTGGGACGACGGCCGTCAATGTAGGCTCCCCTCAAGCGCTGGCCTGTAGTGCAGCTGGCAACCTCTTCGTCGCGGATCCAGCTTAATGGCGATATCCGGGAGTTTGATACGACCGGCACCTTTGTCGGCTCCTTTGGGACCACGCTCGCTAATGTCAGTGACCCTCGTGGAATAGTCTTTTGCCCTGTGACTGTTGACCAAGATGGTGATGGTATTGAGGATCAGATAGACCGGACCTTGGATGGCACCACTGACCAAAGTGCCGTAGCCTCCAATGATTTCACGACGCAGCCCCTGGGTGGAATGACGTTCCGCTCTCTCCGTGATCGGGCCGATCTCCAGGTGTCCGTCCAGGCCCAACTCCCGTCTGATGGTGTACTTATACGTGCTGGCGGCGGTGGCGTCGGAACCGCCAAGGTGAAGATGTGCAACGGCCATCATCTGTTTGTTCTACTCGCCGACGGCGACGAAGGGCAGTTCCTGTGTGGCTCCTTGCAAATACAGGTGTCCACCGGACCTATTGAAATCATGGTAAGCGACAGTGCCATGGTCACGGTCCCCGCAGGGGCCACCGTAACGGTGACCGAAGATCCGGCAAACCCCGGTATGTTCAGCGTCGAGAATAGCGCCGGCAGTCCGGAAATCGAAATCAGCCTAGACGCAAACGCAGGTACAACCGTACAAGTCCCTGCAGGGGCCACCGTAACGGTGACCGAAGATCCGGCGAACCCCGGTGTGTTCACGGTCGAGAATGGCGTGGGAAGTACAGCCCCGATTACCGTGATGACCCCAAGCGGGCCAGTTGTCGTGCCCCCGGGCGGGAATGCCATGGTGGTCGTCCTAATCCCAATTCCTACGCTCCCGCAATGGGGGATGATTTTGTTGACATTGTCTTTGCTGACCCTGGCGACCTGGCAGTTGGCCGCGCGGCCCGTGGTTATTGAGACGGGCGCAAGCAGGGCCCTGGCTGGGCTGCCCATTCGAAGCCAGTGGTTCACCTCCCTCCTGCTTGGCCAAGGCCTCGCCACCGTGGGCTTAGTGTTGTATGCCGTGCTGGTCGGCCCGCTTGTCCCGCATGATGGGCTAGGCGGATTTCTGGCCGGATTGCTGCTCGGCGTGCTGGTGGAAGGCTACCACCGGGGTCGATGACGCCAACTGGTATTCGGAAATTATTCTTGACA
This sequence comes from uncultured Binatia bacterium (SeqCode), assembly GCA_963581605.1. Taxonomy (GTDB): domain Bacteria; phylum Desulfobacterota; class Binatia; order Bin18; family Bin18; genus Bin18. The sequence continues at coordinate 3,763 of CAUZQN010000121.1, read as the reverse complement.
AGGCTTCTTTCAAATCCTCTTCTTGCAAGACTTCTTCTTGTCTAAATCACGCCCCGATCTTTCAACACTCCGAGTTTGGCCTCGTCTAATCCAAGCAGACCGCCATACACTTCTTCATTGTGTTGTCCCACTTCCGGGCAGGGCTGATCGAATCCAAACGACTTCCCCATAAACTTAATGGGCATGCCAAAACCTTTGACTCCGGGCAGAACTCCATGTTTAGGATGAACGACATCCACGACCATATTGCGCTGGATCAAATGCTCATCCTGGATCAGTTCTGCCGGACTCAAGACGGGACCGGCCGGGACCTCGTGCTGCTGGAGATACACAACCGCCTCGTCAACCGTACGCTGTTCAATCCAGGCCTGGACGATAGCGTCAACGTCGTCACGGAATTCCATACGCTTGTGTAAATTCACAAATCTTGGATCGTCGAGCAAATCTTCCCGCTTGAGCGCTTCGAGCAGACTCCTCCAGTTTCGTGCCGACACCGCACAGATTGAGACATAGCCGTCTTGGGCCTGATACACGTTGAACGGAACGCCGCCCGGATGGGTATTCCCGCGCTGTTTGGGCATCACGCCCGCAGCCATATACTCAATCAGATCCGGCAGCAAAAAAAACGTGCCGTCCTGCATGGAGATATCCACCCATTCACCTTGACCCGTTTTCTCACGCATCTGCACGGCAGACAGAATGCCGATGACGGCAAACAGCGGAGCCGTGGTATCGCTGATTGCCGCACCACAGCGGGCGGGCGGATGATCCGGAAAGCCGGTCACGCTATTGATGCCGCTGGCAGCCTGGATAATCGGATCATACGCACGCCAATCACGACGTGGCCCTTCTTGGCCAAAACCGGAGATAGAACACAGAATGATACCCGGGTTCCACTCCTGGAGCCTAGCATAGCTCAGCCCCATCTTATCAATAGTTCCGGGCGAGAAATTCTCCACCACAATGTCCGCTTTTTTCACCAGCTGTTTAAACAGCTCGGTACCTTCGGGCTTGCGAAGATTCAGCGTCACACTCTTCTTATTGCGTGCCCGATGCAGGACCATCAGGCCTATGTCGTCATCGGTCTGTCGAGACATGCTGGCCCCTTGGGGTCCAGCAAAGGGCGCCCGATTCCGATGCGCCTCGCCGCCCTGCGGCGACTCAATCTTAATGACCTCCGCACCAAGCCCGCCCAGCAACAGCGTACAGTACGGACCAGCCAAAAAACGGGTTAGATCCAAGACAACCAGACCTTCGAGTGGTTTCACATTACCCTCCACACACAGATTGGAGTCGGTGTATCCCAATCTCTGGTGAAAGAGAAGGCGCTGAGAGTGCGTAGGGGCGGGCCGGTCGCCCCTACGTCTTTACTGTTCGAGAATAGGCGTTACGGCCGTACCTCATAATAGGCGTTAATCGCATTATCAAAATCGTGCCGTTTGAAGCGGCTGAAGCCCACGCCACCGACCATCTTACGCGCAACGGGTTCCGTGAATCCGAGCGTCCCTAAGCCTTCGCCGTTCGGTTCCGACATAGATGAAGACATGCAACACATCACCGAGAAGCCATACATCAAAGGCGCAAGCGGATTGTCGGCCAGGTTTTCTTCAAACGTATCCAAACTATGAATGTCCGCGATTAGCCACGTCCCGTCGGGCTTGAGCGCGTTGTAGATGGCTTGAATGACCGGCGTCGGATTGGCCATATCGTGTAGACAATCAAAGGTTGTAATGAAGTCAAACCGCTTGTCGTTGGGAATGGCATCGCCGTTGGCATCGTGAAAGGTGATATTTGTCACCCCGGCCTTGGCCTTATTCTCTTCCGCCCGCGCCAAGGCATGCTTTGAGATATCGTAGCCGTGGCAGTCTGTATGGGGATAGGCTTGCGCGATCTTCAGCAGCGCCACACCAGCCCCACAGCCAACATCGGCCACCTGTGCTCCCGCTTCGAGCTTGGGGACCACGCCGTCGAGTGCCGGCAACGCTTTCGGTACGAGGTGAGCCTGAAACCAGGGGGCAAGAAAACGCTCAATACCGCGTGCGCCCTCTGCTCCAAACGCATCGTACGGCAAACCCAGTCCAGTCTTGAACGACTCCGGAAGTCGCTCCAGCACCCCGATCTGTTGCGGCAACGAACAGAACCCGCCAGCAAGAAATGCCGGGCTGTTTTCATTGGAAAAAACCAACGCAGCTTCGGGTGATAATTCAAACTGCCGATTGCCGATATAGTCAATTAACCCTGCTGTGGCCTGACCTTCGAGCCACTCCCGCAGCCAGCGTTCGTGCAGGCCCGTTTTCTGCGCCAAATCTTCACTGGTCATAGGACCCGCACCATCAAGCGCTTGGTAGAGACCCATGCGGTCACCCAGATAGATCATGCCGGACACAACCGCCCCAGTCAGAAAGCCCATCGTATGTTCTGCCAGCTTTTGGACTTTGTCTCGGTCAATATTTCTCTTATACGATTTATCTGCCATGAAACGCCCTCCATTCTCGGTTTGACTCTATGCGGCTTACCAGGGTTTGAAATCGACGCTGAACCCTTCCCGTTCCTGACTCTGCTGTTCCGCCATGGACCCGCGTGCGCCCGTATACGTTCCGGATGGATAGTATAAATAGCCTTGAATACTCGCCCCCGGACCAATCTGCCGATCGGTCAGCGGGGGGGTAGGCAGGGACGCTTCCTCAGCACTGAGGGGTTTGATGCGTTTTCCTGAGGCTTCCTCTAGCAAGACAATTTTTTCTGTTTCCAGCACATACGTGAGGGCGGTCGGATTTGCGATATTGACCTTGAGCGGCAGGACCCCAAGATCCTTCGCCCCAAACACGATTTGGGTATCAACCAGATTCATCGGACGTACACTGACATACAACCGACCCTGATCCGCCGGGTTGCGGGCTATCCGCCCCTCCACCTTGTTAAATGCAGTATAAAATCCGAGTTGGAAATCGGACAGCGCCTTATAGAAGTCAACACTGTCAACGAGCGGACTATCCTGACTGATCTCCATCTCAACAATGTTCCGGTCGACATGACAGGTAATCGAAACAGAGGTGGGTTTCGCGCCTTCCTTTTCACCTGCAATCCTCCCGGCGCTAGCCAACGTAGCCGGAGTATCTGAGGTGATCGTAAAACCACTACTGCGTAGTGCTTGACGCATGATCATATTGGCTTGGTCACACGGGAGAACATTTGAGCGCGGCTTCATAAGAGTGCCTTTCGGACCACATGAAATAGTGACGGACACCTCCTCTTCCCCTCCCCACCGGCCGATTTGCTTGGCCTCTATCCGACCCTCGGTGTCCTCTGCAGCCGGGGTAAAGGAGGTCACCTCATAGCCTAAACGCTCGACAGTACGGACCGAGAAGCGATTCGCGTCCTCACAATTCAGGTCCGGGTCCGTGACATCGTAATAGTCCGTTGGTTCAAGCGGAGGAATAGCAGTCGCAACAGGCACAGCTTCAGTAGATTCGGCTTCCACCCCCGCCGGAGATTTCTCCTGTTCAGCCTGCTGCTCGACCTGTTCGGATGAGGCCTGCTGCTGTTCGCCGGAAGTGCAGCCCAACGTCGTCATTCCAACCACACAGCAACCAATTAAAAAATACCAACCCAGTCCAGGCGTATGCATACGTCCCCCTTCTTGGTGCGAGCCTCTCCTCACCGAAGTGTGGACCATACCAAAAGCGAGATAATCATGCCAGAGAGAAACACCACAGATGCTTGCAGATGCCCGTAGCTTGCACTACTCGGGAAGTTTTGGCCT
>CAUZQN010000120.1:0-7172 GCA_963581605.1 uncultured Binatia bacterium (SeqCode) | reverse complement strand
GTATTCGAGCATGGCCTCGTAGAACAATTCTTTGCTGACAAACCCTCCCAGGGGTGGTATCCCGGCCATAGACAGGGCTGCAAGTGTTGCTGCTATGGCAGTCAGCGGCATCATTGCATACAGTCCACCCAGCTTGCGCAGATCGCGGGTACCAGTGGCATGATCAACTGCACCGGCAGTGAGGAAGCGCGCGCCCTTAAACGCGCCATGGTTGACGATGTGTAAAATGGCGGCGGTCAGAGCGAGTTTAGTATGCACGCCCAAGAGCGCCATAATCAGTCCGAGTTGGCTGACGGTGGAGTTGGCCAAGAGGCCCTTCAAATCGGTTTGTTTGCAAGCCAGCACACCGCCCCAGAGGAGGGTGACAAGACCAATGCCTGTGACCAGAGGCGACCACACTGGGTCGGCTGAAAACAGCGGTGTCAAACGCGCGACCAGATAAATGCCGGCTTTGACCATGGTCGCTGCGTGGAGATAGGCACTCACCGGAGTAGGCGCTTCCATAGCCGATGGCAACCAAATGTGGAACGGAACCTGAGCGGACTTGGTGAAAGCGCCGACTAAGAAACACAGTCCGGCTGCGGTCGAGATATGCGGGTGCTCGGTCAGCAGGGTTGAGAGCTCAAACGTGCCGGTGTCGGCATAGGTCAGAGAAACGCCCATGAGCATGACCAGGCCACCGCTGCCGGTGATGAGCAAGGCTTTGCTTGCCCCCTCGCAGGCCGCTTTGCGCTCCGAGTTGAAGCCAATCAGCAGGAATGAGGCAACACTGGTCAGTTCCCAAAAGACGAACAGCAGGACCAGATTGTCGGCTAACACTACGCCCATCATGGCGCTGTTGAATAACAGCAGAAAACGATACAGCCGAAACAGGCGTGGATCGCCTTCCAGATAGGACGCCGTGTAATAAAAGACGAGAATGCCCATCCCGGAGATCAGGCAGGCGAACAGCCAGCTCAGTCCGTCAAGCGCCACGCTGAGATGGAAGCCCATCTCCGGCAGCCATGCCCAGGCATACACCAGCTTTTCTCCGGCCTGGACCTCGGGCCACAGGCTGAGCAGGATGAGGAACTGCAGTGCTGGAATCACTGCAACCCACTTTCGGAGCGAGGCATGCAAACGCTCCGGCACAGGAATGAGGGTGCATAAGAGCGGAATGAGAATGAGGCTAGTAAGCAACAACATAAGCACTATTTTTGACACGACGACTTGCCGGCCCACTCCTGGGGTGGATTGTCCTCATTTGCCCTTAGCCGTTTTGGGGCAGAATGAATCCACCTTTCTAAGAGTGATTCGGCACCAATTCTGCAAAACTAAAATCCTCAGACGAAGTTTTGTGAGGGAAAAAAGTTTTTAGCACCGACTACCCGATTGTCTCAGCATAAGGCTGGGAGTCGGGTGGGAGGGGTGATGACCTTTTCTTTTTTAATGTAGGGGACAGCCCAGTAGGCGGACAGGTCAGCGGGATAGATCTTGGGCCAAACTCGGCCCTTGTCGCTTCTGGGCAGGAGTTGGGGGGGCTATTCCAAGGCGAGAACGCAGGAACTCGGGTATTCCCTCATAGAGGGTAATGCCCGCGCTTTAATAATTATCTTCTCTTCTTCTCATCTTGCCCTCTTGCGAAGACGACCTTCAGGATCAACGCGCGTTCGTAAAACATGAAGCTCTTCCTGTGTGGGGGCTGGGGTGGTCGGAATTTGGCGCGGGGTCTTGAGTGTAAAGCCGGTTTGGGCTCGCACTTGCTCTTCCGTCACGCCAGGGTGCAATGCATACAACCGCATGTATTTGTCTTCTTCGTCAAAATCCATGACGCATAGTGGTGTGACGCAATACTTCGGTCCTCCGCCGGGAATGTTCATCTTTTTACGGGCATCCGCGCCGCCGCTGCCCCAGCCATAGGCGCTAATATAATCGCAGTGCTCAACCAGTAAGCGGGGATTATGGGAGTTGAGGACAATATAATAGCGCCCGACGTGGGTGCTGAGCGTCGGAGTACCGACCGAACCAGGACCACGAAAACGCAGCTTGGAATAGTCCGGGCCCACGCCAATCAGATTGGTATTGCCATGTGGGTCAACCTGTACTCCGCCAATAAAGAAGACGCGTTTGTGCCAGTGCTTGACGTTGTCAAAACGGTGACCGGTATCGCTGAACGACTCGGCCCAACGTACGACCCGATTGTCCCAGCCAAAGGCAGGCATGGGCAGGGAGTATATGTCGGCAACATTCATCCGCGTGCCAAAAAAGATCAGCTCCATATTCGGGCCATGCATAAGATGCGCTAAGCGCACGGCGGCCTCAACAATGGGCATGGCCACGCCGACCATGAGATGCTCGCTGTCTTTCAAGTCGCGGGCAAGAAAAACCGCCATCAGTTCTTGGGGAGAAAAATCACTCGGCATAGTCTGTCCCTTGAGACGCTGTCTCTCGCAATTAGAGGCTATCCGAATAACCCTAGGCGCCTGGCTCTGTCATTCTGAGCGTAGCGAAGAATCTCTGTCTTTGTCGCGGAGTTGAGATGTTTCGTTGCGCTCAACATGACACCGTGAAACCGTTATTCGGATAGGCAATTAATACTCATGCAACTCCAGCAATTGCTTAATTCCGATCTGCTCCAGATAGTCGACATGCGTTTCGGGCTCTCGACAGTATTGTGAGAGGTAGGCGGTCAACGCGTCTGTGTCCCCTTTTGCGGCTGCGACTGAGGCATCCAGATAGCGCTTGAGATGAGCATTGTCCTGGACGTAATAGCCGCGGCTATAGAATGGATGCGCGCCGTACGGGACACGCACAATCGCATCTGCGCCAGCAACCGTCGTTGCCCACGGATCTTTACGAATTTCTTCGTTCGACACCACCTTCTCTACTTGGACGATAGTTCGATCCGCTGCGCGGTGCATGAACAGATCAATCCAGCCCGGTCCGCCCACGTGTTGGACATTGCCATAAACATCAGAAATCGCGGCGTGCAACAGGGCGACATCCGGCTTGATGGGCGGCACGGCCAGGAGTGTTTCGCCGTTGATTGGATCGGTGAAAACCTTGAGGTCCGGATTGACCTCAGGCAATGAGGTGCCCACTCCGCCACGCCAAGGCAGGAAAGGCAGCAATTGAGCTGCGGCTTGCAGACCGGCGGTTAGGATGCCTTCTTCGCATTCCCAAATTTCTATTTCCCCCCGTTCAGCCGCATGCCGAAACGCGGGTGCAACCGGAACGCCAAAGCCTCCACCCGCGTAGTAGCTGACAACCTTTTTGACACAGCCGGCTGCGATCAACATGTCGAGCGACATGCCCGCATCAACAAGCGTGAGGTCTTGCACCCCACGCCGGATAATCTGACGCAGCAATGTCATGGGCGGGGGAGAGCCCACGGCTATGATCATACCATCTTCGACCCAGCTAGCGGCTTCGACTTCATCAATAACGTGCGAGGTGCGTTGTCCTGGTTCCACGAGTCATCCTTATCTGGTGTAGAGAGAAAAGTAAAAACCGGCATGGCATCAGACCGGAGCCTGGGGTACTGTCTAGGACTGTCCCGGCCAGGACTAATGAGAGAGGAGGAGACTGTATGGCTCAGAATGATCCCGTTGCCGTTATTGCTGGTGTTGGCCAAGGTATTGGTGCACGTTTTGTGGAGACCTTTGCTCAAGAAGGCTACCGGGTTGTCGGTCTGGCTCGTAATCAACACTCGCTCGACGACATTCAGACGGCGCTTGGCACCCTGGCCGAACGGTGTAAATTTTGGGCGACAGATATTACCGATCAGGCTCAGGTCGACGCGGTTTTTGCCCGTGTCCGAGACGAACTGGGTCCCGTCCAGCTCCTGATTGCAAACGCCGGAGGAGGTGCAAAACGCGGCTCTTTCCTTGATCTTTCCGCGCAGCAGTTTGAGCGGAGTCTGCACGGACAGGCGGTTGGCCCTTTCCTGTGTGCCAAACAGGCCATCCCTGACATGCTCGCCCATGGCGGGGGAACGGTGGTCTATATCGGGGCGACGAGTTCAGTCAAAGGCTATGCAAAATCTTCAGGCTTTGCGCCTGGGAAATTTGCGCTACGTGCCCTGGCGCAATGCAACGCCCGCGAGTTCGGCCCGCAGGGGATACACGTTTTCCACGTGATTATCGATGGCGGCATAGACAGCATACCGTTAGGCGAGTCTCGGGAAGTCAAATCGGGCATGCTCGATGCGCGCTCTATAGCTCGGGTGGTCGCCCAGGCCGTTGCCCAGCCACGCGATACTTGGATGCATGAGTTTGATATCCGCCCGTCGCTGGAGAATTTCTAGAGACCACCCGACGTCGGCTGAGCTAGCTGAGCTAGTTCAGAACCCGCATACCAATATAGATCAGGGTGAAGACGACTAAAAAGACGATGCCTGCGTAGCTGAGCAGCTTCAGCCAACGCGGTGGATGCGCTTCGCGCGGCATATGCGAGCTGAAGACAAGACGATGATTCGCAATCGCAATGATCGGTGCCACCAGGAACGAGATAACCGTAGCCAGATCAATGAGCGTTGTAAAATTCGTCAGGAACTGAGTAATAATCAGGTAGCCACCAATCGCACCAATGATAAGCCACGCGTTATAGACCGTCCGGCTGTTCTGGCCGTTGGAAAACAGCAGCGCCCAGGTACGGTCCATGGCTCTGGCGTAGCCATCGAAGAGTACTAGGGTCGTGCTAAACATGACTGAAAAGGCCGAAGAAGCAATAATAATATAGCTCCAGTCGCCCAGTGTGGTGGTGTAGAGCCGGACGACCTCGTTCGTGAACTGGGTGCCGCTTTGGTTGGAGAATGAGTGGCCTGAGCCATACATGATGAAGGCACCCAGGGTCATAAAACACACGGCAAGAACCGCAGTCATTGCGTAAGAAATATTAAAATCCAGCAGCGTCTCTCGCATGGTCGGCTTGTATCCGGTCTGTTTGATGCGCTCGAGCGTCCACAGGCTGTTCAGCGCTGAGAGGTCTAGTGGAGCCGGCATCCAGCCCATGAGCGCAATCAGAAAGGCAAAGCCAGTTACCGACCAGATTTCAGATGAGTAAAATGTGAGGGGAGCGATAGGGCCACGCAAGAGCGTCAGGACAAAAGCAACGATAGTCGAGATAAACAGAACTGTGCAAATGACTTTGATCAGGCTGTCCAGAGCGCTGTACTTGCCGATCAATAAAATGCCGACACACACAGCAAACAGGAAGAGCGATGTAGTGCTGGCAGGAATTGTCAGCGCGAGCAGATTGTTCAGCAGGCCCGCCGTGGTAAAGCTGACCGCGGCGATGATGATGAACATCGGGGTGACGGTTATGAACAGATATAAATACAGTGCCCATTTGCCGAATCGCCCATAGCCGTCAATCAGACTTTCTCCCGTAGCGTTGGCATAACGTGAGCCATACTCAAACGACGGGTATTTCAGGAGATTGGCAATCAGAATCGCCCACAGCAGTGCGTAGCCGTAAGTTGCTCCAGCCCGTGTGGACTGGACCAAATGGGAGACGCCGATAGCCGTGCTCGCAAAGAGTAAACCTGGGCCGAGTGTTTTGAGGAAGCGGGTGAATTGGCTGTCGTCTTCTCGCCTAGCTGCTGTCTTTTCAGTAGAAGTCGCTTGTGTGTTTTCCATGTAAGATTATGAGCGTTCTTATCGTTTACCTGCGTGGAGAATTGTCAATCCAATGATCTCTTCCCGTTATAACGAAGAATCACATCATCATCGGTGAGTTCGCTATCTGTCGCCTGACTTGGTTTCCGAAAGTTGACGTAGAGGACGTCATCCTCAGCTTCATATGAAGACCAGATCGATCCTTGGGGAGAACGTTTCACGACCGGTAGGATTTTAAGGTATTCCTGTACACTTGCTAGGGCCATATCTGCTTTCTCTTCCTGAGTGGGTGTATCCTGCGCTAGGAACATCTCCCTTTGAAGAAACAATAGGAATCCTTGCTCGTCTTCATAGTTGCAGCAGAGAAACATGACTCTTTCTTGCCTGTCAAGGAGATGAGAATACTGATTGACCGGATTCCTGCCTTAGGGCATGAGTGAATAATGGATCTCGCGGGCATTCTCCAGACCATCCCTGATTATCAAGAGTTCCTGACCTCAGAGGAACTACATAATAGTTCCGTCGAACTCGTTGAAGAGTTTCCAGAGATCGCGCAACTCCAAAAGATAGGTGTGTCTACGGATGGACGCCCGATCGAACTGCTGACCATCGGACGCGGCTCACGTGTCGCTCTTTTTCTCGGGGTCCCACACCCCAATGAACCCATTGGTACTCTCAGTCTGGAATTCCTGAGCCGTTTGTTATGTGAGCGGCCCGACCTCAGGGAGCGGCTTGACTACACTTTTCTTATTGTCAAAGTGAGCGACCCGGATGGGTTGGCGCTGAACGAAGGCTGGCTCAAAGGTGCATTTTCTCCGCTCCAATATGCCCTCAACTATTATCGTTGTATGGCCCAAGAGCAGGTGGAGTGGGGCTTTCCTATTGACTACAAAACACTGCACTTTTCTACTCCGCCAGCTGAAACCCAGGTCGTTATGCAGCTTATGCACAACTACCGCCCCAGCTTCTGCTACTCGCTGCATAACGCCAGCTTTTGTGGTGTATATTTCTATGCCTCGCAGTGTTTTCCTCGGCTCTTTACTCAGCTACAACAGCTTGTTGCCGACCAAGGCTTAGCGCTTCACCAGGGCGAACCCGAGGTGCCGTATATTCAAGCCTGGACTCAGGCGGTGTATCCATTCTTTGGAGTGCAAGAAAGCTACGATTTTATGGCCCAGCATCTGGATGAAGATCCAGCCTCACTCATCACGACCGGGACGAGTTCAGCCGACTACCTCAAACAGCTGGTTCCAGAGGCATTGTCGCTGGTGTGTGAACTGCCCTATTTCACCGACCCTGCGCTGGAAGATACAAGACCAGCAGGCATCTCGCGTCGTGGCGCCATGGCTGAAGGGCTGAATCGTATTGAAGAAACACTCGCGCTCATTGAGACGTATTTTTCGACTCTCAGGGGTAGACTTCCCTCCTCGCGTCTCTTTCGATCTGTGGCTGATTATGTGCAACGAACGCCCAAGCGTCTGGTTGCGCAGCGCAGACAGCTCGAAGCATCGTCTGCCTATGAAGAAGAAGCGACTCATGCCCAGGCATTTGATGCAACAGTGTGCCGCAGTTTGC
>CAUZQN010000119.1:0-7173 GCA_963581605.1 uncultured Binatia bacterium (SeqCode) | reverse complement strand
TCGTGTTAGCCTGTCCGCCCGGTTACGAACCGGACCCGAAGATGGTGGAGCATGCGCACCAGAGTGGCGCGCGTATCTCTGTCACGCATACGGTGGCGGAAGCCGTGCGGGAAGCAGACGCGGTGTATACCGATGTGTGGACGAGTATGGGCCAAGAGGAAGAGAGGATTGTCCGCCGCGAGGCATTCAAAGATTATCAGGTCAACGCCGACGTGCTGGGCTTGGCAAAGTCTGATGCGCTGGTCATGCACTGTTTACCCGCCCGTCGCGGCGAAGAAATTACAGCTGAGGTGCTGGACGGGCCACAGTCCGTTGTGTTCGATCAATCCGAAAATCGCCTCCATATCCAGAAGGCCATTATGGTGTGGTTGCTCCAGTAGAAGCCTCCAGACGCTAGCCTCTAGACGCTTTTGCCCGAGCGTCATAAAACCAGATGTGCTGCTGTGTCAGGCTGTTGAGTGAGGGAGGCGTGTGTAGGTTGGTGTCGCCTTTTGCATGCCCAGGGGACGCTTTTTGACGGGAAGTTTCTTGAAAAGGAATCTATTGTGGCAGATATCAAAAAGGTAGTCCTTGCCTATAGCGGCGGGTTAGACACCTCAGTTATCTTACGCTGGCTTATTGATACCTATGCGTGCGAGGTCGTGGCCTTTTGTGCCGACCTGGGCCAAGGGGAGGAAATAGATCCGGTTGAAGGAAAGGCCAAGGCGGTTGGAGCCAGCGCCGTCTATATCGAAGACCTACGTGAAGAATTCGTGCGCGACTACGTTTTCCCTATCCTGCGTGCCAACGCATCCTACGAAGACGGCTATCTCCTCGGTACCTCCATCGCCCGGCCGTTGATTGCGAAGCGGCAAATCGAAATTGCGAGGCAAGAAGGCGCGGAGGCCGTTGCCCATGGTGCGACCGGAAAAGGCAATGACCAGGTTCGCTTTGAACTCACCTACTATGCGCTTGAGCCGCGTATCCAGGTGGTGGCTGCGTGGCGGGAGTGGGATATGCAGGGCAGGGCGGATCTCATTGCTTATGCCGACGAGCGGAAAATTCCTATTCCGGTCAGCAAAGAAAAGCCGTATAGCACGGATCGCAACCTGCTCCACATCAGCTTTGAGGGCGGCATACTCGAAGACCCCTGGAACGAACCGGATGAAGATATGTTCGTGATGTCTGTCTCGCCTGAGAATGCTCCGGACCAGCCGGAATATGTGGAAGTTGATTTTAGTGCAGGCAATCCTACGGCGATCAACGGCGTCATACTTTCTCCGGCCACCCTCTTGGCTAAAGCTAACGAGTTGGGTGGCAAGCATGGCATCGGTCGCTGCGATCTCGTTGAAAATCGCTATGTCGGCATGAAGTCACGCGGAGTCTATGAAACACCGGGTGGGACAATTCTGTCTGTTGCTCATCGGGCTGTAGAGACGCTGACCTTGGATCGTGAAGTGGTCCATTTGCGCGACTCGTTCATCCCGCGTTACGCCGAGATGGTATATTACGGCTATTGGTTTGCACCCGAGCGCGAGATGCTGCAAGCGGCGATCGATGAGTCTCAGAAAAACGTAACCGGAACGGTCCGCCTCAAATTGTATAAGGGCAATGTCATCGTGGTCGGCCGCAAGTCCGACCGGACCCTCTACAATCCCGAAGTCGCCTCGTTTGACGAAAGCGGCGACTATCGACAGGCCGACGCAGAAGGATTTATTCGACTGAATTCACTTCGTTTGCGTATTCGCGCGCTCGCACAAAAGTAGGGGTGTAGCATTCTCTTTGTGGCTGGTCTCCATCATAGAGAGAATGCTACGCCCCTACCGACAAATATTCAGCATGTTCCTAATATTCCCATGAAAGCAAAAAACACAAAAGCCTGGGCCGGACGTTTTGCCACTGCTGCCGACCCACGCATGGAAGCCTTCACGTCTTCACTTGCCGTTGACCGACGCCTGGCGCAGTACGATATCCAAGGCAGCGTGGCCCACTGCCGGATGCTGGTGAAGCAGAAGATACTCACCCGTGCTGAGGGAGCGAAAATTCTCAAGGGACTCGAAAACGTGCAACGTGAATTGGCGCGCGGACGATTCCCTTTTCTGGCCTCGGACGAAGACATCCACATGGCTGTCGAGCGGCGGCTGACGGAGAAAATAGGCCCGCTGGGCGGGAAGCTCCATACGGCTCGGAGTCGAAACGACCAGGTCCTGCTTGATGTACGCCTCTTTATGCGAGACGAGATCGCTGCGATAGGCAAACTACTCACAACGTTACAGAAGCGGATCGCGCGGATAGCAAAGCGCCATCGTGCCATTATCCTGCCCGGCTACACCCACCTCCAGCGGGCCCAACCTATCCTCTTAGCGCACCATTTGTTGGCCTATTATGAGATGTTTAGCCGTGATGCCGAACGCCTGCAGCAATGTGCCGAGCGGGTCAATGTGTTGCCGCTCGGCGCGGGTGCGCTCGCCGGAACAACGCTGCCGATTGATCGGGCGTATGTGGCGCGTTTGCTCGGTTTTGCACGGGTGAGTGAGAATAGTCTGGATACGGTGGCCGACCGGGATTTTGTAGTCGAGTTTCTTTCCATAGGGGCCATGCTGGGCATGCATCTCAGTCGCCTGGCCGAAGAGCTGGTGTTGTGGTCGAGTAGTGAATTCGGATTTATCGAGCTGCCTGATGCCTTTTCAACCGGCAGCTCAATGATGCCGCAAAAGAAAAACCCCGATGTGCCAGAGATTATCCGCGGCAAGACCGGGCGATTATACGGCAACCTGTTTGCCCTGCTGACCGTACTCAAGGGGCTGCCGCTGACCTATAATCGGGATCTTCAGGAAGATAAAGAACCGTTGTTCGATAGTGTGGATACCCTCAAAGGTATTCTCACCGTCCTTGAGCCCATGCTCGATCAGCTTCGCTTTCGCAAGGAGCGACTGCGTGAGGCAGCCTTAGGCGGATTTATGCTGGCCACCGACGTCGCGGATTATTTGGTCGAAAAAGGGCTCCCCTTTCGACGCGCGCACGCTGTGGTTGGTGCGGTGGTCCAATGGTGTGTAGCTGAGGAAAAAGAGCTGCATCGACTCACACTTGCGCAGTGGCAGCAATTTTCCCCTCTGTTCGAGAGCGATCTGTTGACTCGACTGACATTAGAATCGGCTGTGAATCGACGGCGGTCCTATGGCGGAACGGCCCGAGAGAATGTTGAACGCCAGTTGCGTTCGGCGGGGGTGTAGAGAATGATGCGGACGGGGGAGAGGAGCTGGAGATTGGTGTGGCGAGGGACGGTGCTGTATTGCCTGTGTCTACTGGGTGGGATGGTGATCTTCGTTTCTGGGTGCGGACATAAAACGTCAGTTCGTCCACCCAGCTTGGTGGCACCAGAACCTATCGGTGATTTAGCCCTCAAGATCGAGGAGCAAGGTGTGACGCTGAACTGGACTCGCCCACGGCGTTATATGGACGGAAGCGAGATGGACGACTTAGGCGGATTTGTGGTACTACGAGCAAGACGGGCTGGGGGTGCGGCGCAGCCGTTTAGCCGGATTGCCCTGATCCCTGTGGAGGATCGTGACCGCTTTCGTCAGGCGAAGAAGTTCAACTATACTGACGAGCCGCTGTCGGCTGGAATCTTGTACCGCTACCGGGTCCGTGCTGTAACCCTGGACGGCTATTTGGGTAATGTGTCAAATACGGTCGAGCTGGTTTGGCAGGACGGCGCGTAATCCGCATCCAGCATAAGCCGGATCCAGGACAAGCCGCACAGAGCAGTCCGCTACGCTGCAGTAAGGACTTGCGTATGAAACTTCCTTTTACCAAGATGCACGGCATTAGTAACGACTACATCTATGTGAACGCATTTGAAACGCCGCTCGCCGATCCAGGGGCCGTCTCGCTCAAGATCAGCGATCGTCGAACCGGCATTGGTGGTGATGGGTTGATTCTTATCTGTCCGTCGGAGACTGCACACGCACGCATGGAGATGTATAACGCCGATGGCAGCCGGGGAGAGATGTGCGGCAATGGCATTCGCTGCGTGGGTAAATATATATACGACCATGGGATTGCCACAGACAACCCGCTCAGGGTGGATACAGATGCCGGCCTCAAGGTTTTATTTCTTGCTATCGAAAATGGCAGAGTGGCGCGGGTGACCGTCGACATGGGAGAACCTATCCTGGACGGCCCCCAGATTCCCGTTGCAGTGGAAGGGCAGGGGCAGGGGCAGGTGCAAGTGATTGATCAGCCGCTGAGCGTTGATGGGCAGTTGTATCAGGTGACGTGTGTCTCGATGGGCAACCCGCATTGTGTCATCTTTGTCGATGAGGTGGAGTCTTTAGAACTGGAGAAAATCGGTCCGCCGTTCGAGCAGCATTCGTTTTTCCCGAATCGGGTGAATACCGAATTCATTCAGATCGTCAGCCCGGCTGAACTGAATATGCGGGTATGGGAGCGAGGGTCCGGAGAAACGTGGGCATGCGGAACGGGCGCGTGCGCGGCCGCCGTCGCCGCCGTGCTCAACCACAAAGCCGACCGGCGGGTCACCGTGCACCTACGCGGGGGCGATCTGGACATTGAATGGCGCCTGGCGGACAATCATGTGTATATGACTGGAGCGGCGGAAGAAGTATTTGAAGGAATAGTTGAAATCGAGTAATGTACTCATTTGTTTTTTCCCAGTGTGTTTCTCTTTCCCAAGAGGATGGGAGAACAGGAGGGCCGTATGTTTTCAGGATCTTTGGTCGCGCTTATCACGCCGTTCAAAAATAACACAGTCGACGAGCAGCGACTCACCGATCTGGTGGAATGGCATATTAAAAGTGGGACCCATGGTATTGTCCCGTGCGGGACAACGGGCGAGTCTGCCACTCTCTCCCACGAAGAGCATACCCGCGTGGTGAAGCTGGTCGTGCAGGTGGCTGATAAAAGGGTGCCCGTGGTGGCTGGAACAGGTTCCAACTCAACCGAAGAGGCCATTCAGCTGACGCGCGAAGCACAGGAGGTTGGGGCAGATGGGGCGCTGATGATCTCGCCCTATTATAACCGGCCCCCTCAGGAAGGCATTTACCAACACTATAAGGCGGTGGCGCAAGCAGCGTCTGGATTCCCGATTGTGTTCTACAATATTCCGAGTCGGACCGGGTCGCATATTACTCCCACGACCATGGCCCGCCTGGCCGAGATCGAGAACATCGTTGGTGTAAAGGAAGCCTCGGGCTCGATTGATCAGGTGATTGATATCCGCCTGGCGTGCGGGGACAAACTGGCTGTCTTATCCGGCGAAGACTCGCTGACCTTTTCCATGATGGCTCTGGGTGGGGCGGGCGTTATTAGCACAGTCGCGAATATTGCGCCCAAGGAAATGGCCGCCGTCGCGAACGCCGGCCTCAAAAAAGAATGGGACACAGCGGCCGCGCTCCAGCTCCAGCTTGTCCCTCTCATTCGTGCCTTATTTACTGAAACCAATCCGATTCCTGTCAAGACCGCACTCTCGCTTATGGGCATGTGTGAAGCTGAGCTGCGCCAGCCGCTTGCGCCTATGGCAAACGTGAACAAAGAGCAGCTGAAAGCCGTACTGAAGAAGTATGAGCTGATTTAGAATATCCGGACAGTCGTGTTCTCTTACCCCCTCGCTCTCATTAGGGTGAGGGGGTTTTCTTTGTAGGGGTAAAAAATATGGCTACGAATATTGTGATATGTGGCGCAGCGGGCCGGATGGGAAAATTACTCGTCCGTTTGATTCATGAACATCCAGACGCCCAACTTGTTGGTGCGATTGAAGCCGCGGACCATCCGGCGCTTGGAAGAGATGCTGGCGAAGAAGCTGGCGTTGGGTCGCTGGGAGTGCCTCTCACCAGTGACTATGCGGCAGCGGCAAACGTGGACACTGTGACGTTGGACTTTACACTCGCCGACGTGGCGATGGCACATTTGCGGACTGCCGTGGAAAAAGGCGCAGCGATCGCGATTGGCACAACCGGCCTGTCTGCGCAGCAGCGGGCCGAGGCCGAACAGCTTGCCCTGCAGAGCCGCGTTATCATCGCGCCGAATATGAGTGTGGGGGTCAATGTCTTGATGAAAGTCGTGGCAGATGTGGCAAAGATCTTGGGTGACGATTTCGATCCTGAAATCGTCGAAATGCACCATCGCTTCAAAATCGATGCCCCGAGTGGGACTGCCCTGGCCCTGGGCCGCATTATTGCTGAGGCGCAAGGCAAAGATTTTGAGCAAAGCGCCCGCCTTAGCCGCCAAGGTATCACCGGCCAGCGCACGGACGAAGAAATCGGGATTATGACGTTGCGAGGTGGAGATGCCGTCGGCGATCACACCGTCTATTTTGTGGGTTTTGGTGAGCGGCTCGAGCTGACGCACCGTTCCCAGAGTCGTGAATGTCTCGCCCGCGGTGCCGTACGTGCAGCGCTCTGGTTAGCAGACCAGCCCAACGGCCTGTATTCGATGAAGGACGTGCTGGGGCTCTAAGTGCCTATCCGAGTAGCCCTGGGCGCCCGGTTCTGTCATTCTGAGCGTAGCGAAGAATCTCTCCCCTTGTCGTGGATCGGATAGGCTATAAGCAGGCTGGTATTGGTCGAGGTTGCACGCCGACGGCTTCTGTGTAGGCTAATGCGAAATCCGTCGCTCGAAAAGCTTATTCGCTGGGGGATCTCCTGGCGTTTGTGCGTCTGCTGGTTTCTCAGGCTGGATTACGGAAGGAGCTCCCGGCTTGGTTGCGGCGGCAATCGCTTCTCGTACGCCGAAACGCCCGCTCGCACAAAACGATAAGATTTGATCAGTCAGAGAGGCTTTTGTCGGTTTCATTTTCTGCGTCCTGTTTGAGCGCATAGCCGTAACCCTCCGTCTTTTCTTTCCTCCGCACGACATCCGCCTCTGGAGAGATTTATCGGCACTTCGCGTCGCTTTATTATCTCTTAAGCCGGCGGTTGAGGTTTTTGTACCCCTGAGCGTCTTCATACGTGTATAAACGCATGACAGGGGAAAAGGTCCCTCTGCGTGCTTCTATTGTACGGAAGTGTGTCGAGAGAGGAAAGGGAAAAAGGCTAGAGCCGTTTTTTCTTGGGTGCGTCCCTTCGATCTTGAAGCGGCACAGCTGTAAGGGCGAGATTACGACGCCCGGGCGCGGGAACGGCGCCCCTACTTCCCTTGAAACTGTGGCTGCCGCTTTTCCAGAAACGCAGCCAC
>CAUZQN010000118.1:0-7176 GCA_963581605.1 uncultured Binatia bacterium (SeqCode) | reverse complement strand
GATGGCGCACTCACCAAGCTTTTCTTTTTGCTTGTCGCCCCTGAAAATTCTGCGGGCGTACATCTGAAAGCCCTGGCCCGGGTCTCTCGTTTATTAAAGGACAAGGCTTTTCGGGAACGTTTACTCCAAGGCGGGAGCCAAGCCGATTTACACCGGAGGATTGCTAAAGAAGATGGCAATCTGTAGTGCAGGACGGCACCCACAGCAGCCATGCAGGTCGTGATTATTACAGGTTTATCGGGCTCAGGAAAAAGCACCGCGATCCATGTACTTGAGGACCTCGGATTCTACTGTATAGACAACCTGCCCGTTACACTCATCCCACGTTTCCTCGAACTCAGCGAAAATAACAAAGAACCTATTGGACGCGTCGCACTCGGCATTGATCTGCGAGAACGTGTTTCCCTACATGAATATCCCGCCGTCCTTGATGGGCTGCGGACGAGGGGCCATCACGTCGAAATCCTCTATTTCGAAGCAGCAGAAGACGTGCTTGTGCGCCGCTTCAGCGAAACACGACGCCCGCACCCAGCTGCAGGAGAGGGCGGAGTCGTTCAGGGCATTCGAACCGAACGTGAACAACTCGCCGGGCTGCGGGACAGGGCAGACCAGGTGCTAGATACGTCCGCGTATACGGTTCATGAACTCCGGGAGGTCCTGCATCTGTCCCTTGAGCGACAGACCAACCCGCGAACAACATTGCGCATTAGCGTCCAATCCTTTGGGTATAAATATGGTGTCCCGATCGATGCGGACATGATGCTGGATGTTCGCTTTCTCCCCAATCCATTTTTCATCGAAGCGCTTCGACATCAAACCGGGACAGATGGCGTGGTTGCGGAGTTTATCCTCAGTCGAGCCGAAACCAGCGCATTTCTTCACCATACGGACGTCTTACTCGAGTCGACCTTACCCCTATACGAGAGAGAGGGGAAAAGTTATCTCACACTCGCGATCGGGTGTACCGGCGGGCGGCATCGCTCAGTTGCCATTGCAGAAGAATTGGGTAAACATATCCGCATGTGGGACTATACCGTCCGCGTCCACCACCGCGATCTACAGCGCTAAACTACGTCTTCATAATGGCCTCCGTAGACCACGTTCAGACGCGGCTGACCCTTCTTAATACGCTCGGTTTACACGCACGTGCCGCAGCAATATTTGTCCAAGCATTGAAGGATCTCCAGGTTGAGATCAGTGTCCGGTATGAGGGGCGCACAGCAAACGGTCGCAGCGTCCTGGATCTCTTGACACTGGGAGCCCCGCAAGGCAGTGTTCTCGATGTACAGATCAGCGGAATCGATGCGCAGGCAGCCCTCGCCGTCCTGACGACCCTTTTCGAACATCGCTTTTACGAGGAATAATGCTCCTACCTTACGGGGCCGTGGCACAGAACTGTGCCTCAGAACTGTGTTACAGAACTGTCTCACCCTGACCTCACTCTAGGCGGGATTTTCCACCCCTTGACGCTCAGCAGGGGATTCTATTAGATGCGCCCTCCGATGCGAGACACGAGCAGCGGCGTCCCAAGGAGATGAGATTATGGCAGCCAAAGAGTATTTATTCACATCCGAGTCAGTGTCCGAGGGTCATCCGGACAAAATGTGCGACCAGATTTCCGACGGCATCCTCGACGCGCTGATAGCGCAAGACCCGGATAGCCGAGTGGCATGCGAAACACTCGTCAAAACCGGTATGGTAGTCATTGCCGGAGAGATTACCACACGTGCACAAATTAGTTATATGGAGGTCGCCCGGCAAGTCATTCGCGACATCGGCTTTACCGACTCTGCCCTTGGTTTTGATGCGAACACCTGCGCTGTCCTCACTGCTCTTGACCGCCAGTCTCCGGACATATCACAGGGAGTGACTGCGGGCGAAGGCCTCTTTAAGGAGCAAGGTGCAGGTGATCAAGGTATGATGTTTGGTTTCGCGTGTGACGAAACTAAAGAGTATATGCCTTTCCCCATTTATACTGCTCACCGTCTTGTCCAAGAGCTCGCTGCGATACGAAAAAGGGGGGAACTTCCCTTCCTCAGACCCGATAGCAAATCACAGGTCACGGTCGAGTACCGGGATGGACAGCCCGTTCGCGCAGATACCGTACTGATTTCAACCCAGCATGATCCTGATGCGGCCCACGACACCATAAAAGAAGCGGTCATTGAAGAAGTCATCAAACGGGTTATTCCGCCGGAGTTCCTGGATAGCAAGACCTCGTTTCTGGTCAATCCAACCGGACGTTTTGTGAACGGAGGTCCGTACGCAGACTGCGGGTTGACGGGGCGGAAGATCATCGTCGACACGTACGGCGGCGCTGGTCGGCATGGAGGTGGGGCTTTTTCGGGTAAGGATCCGAGCAAAGTGGATCGGTCCGCAGCCTATATGGCGCGTTATATCGCCAAGAACCTCGTTGCCGCAGAGTTAGCCAAACGCTGTGAGGTCCAGATCGCGTATGCGATCGGGGTCGCGGACCCGGTGGGCGTCTATGTCGATACTTTCGGAACAGGCGTACTTCCTGAAGAACGTATGGCAGAGATCGTGCGCAAGGAATTCGATCTGCATCCGTCGGCTATTATTCAAACGTTCGACCTGAAGCGTCCCATTTATCAGGCCACAGCCGCGTACGGCCACTTTGGTCGTCCAGCCGAAGACGGTCTGTTCCCCTGGGAGCGGCTTGATCGCGTGAACACGCTCAAGCGTGCGGCTACTACTGCTGCATAGAGGCGGCCACTACTACGTAGAATAAGAGGATATATGAGTATACGTCGAGGTGATGTCAAAGATCCCAGCCTAGCCAAGGAGGGGAAAAAACGGATTGAATGGGCAGAGCAACACATGCTGGCCTTGCGGCGCATCCGGGAGACTTTTGTCCGTTCACAACCTTTCAAGGGGATACGCATGGCCGCCTGTCTGCATGTGACAGCAGAAACAGCGAATCTTATGCGGACGCTCAAAGCCGGTGGTGCGGAGGTGGTGCTGTGCGCGTCAAATCCGCTCACAACCCAGGATGATGTTGCGGCGGGGCTTGTCAAATACGAAGGGATTCCCACCTTTGCTATCTGTGGGGAAAACAATAAGAGCTACTATAAGCATCTGCATCTAGCCCTGGCCCATAAACCCACCCTGACCCTGGATGACGGAGCGGACCTCGTCTCTATTCTGCATACCGATAAGACGTATGCAGACCGCATTGATCAGATGTGTGCCAGTACGGAAGAAACAACCACCGGGGTGATCCGGCTGCGGTCTATGGAAAAAGCCGGCGTCCTCAAGTTCCCCGTCATTGCCGTAAACGACGCGACGACCAAGCATCTGTTCGATAACCGCTACGGGACCGGGCAATCGACCCTTGACGGGGTTCTGCGAGCAACGAATGTTCTCTTGTCTGGTATGGTGGTTGTTGTCTGTGGCTATGGCTGGTGCGGCAAAGGAGTGGCGAGCCGCGCCCGGGGCCTTGGGTCACAGGTCATCGTGACAGAAGTCGATCCCATCCGTGGGCTGGAGGCTGCCATGGATGGCTTCCAGGTGATGCCGATGCGGGAAGCCGCACGCGCAGGCGAACTCTTTATTTCAGTGACCGGCGATACCGGCGTAATGCGCAAAGAGCATTTCCTGCGTATGCAAGATGGTGCCATCCTGTGCAACGCCGGACATTTCGATGTTGAGATCGATGTCAAGGCTCTGAAAAAAATGGCCAAAAGAGTCGAAAAAAACGTCCGGAAAAATACAGACGGCTATCATCTTGCCAATGGGCGCTGTCTGTATGTGATTGCTGAAGGTCGGCTCGTCAATCTTGCTGCAGCTGAGGGGCATCCCCCAACGGTTATGGATATGAGCTTTGCGACCCAAGCCCTGACTGTGCGCTGGGCTGTCGAGCAGAAACGATTGACCCCGCAAGTCCATAATGTGCCTAAAGAAATAGAAGACCAGGTTTCGTCCCTCAAGCTTGCAAGCATGAATATCCAGATTGACCGACTCACTCCGGAGCAGCGGCACTATCTTGCATCCTGGGAATTTGGGACATAAACTCTACCCATGGGTGGTGGGGCGTTGCGTTGGGGACTGAGCGGTTTTCTGCTACTATGTCTGGCAAAAGCCGCTTTTGCGCTCCCCCCGGCCCCGCCCATTCTCGAAGAGATCCGCTATATATCGGCCCCCGATTATACTCGGGTGATTATTACGCTCTCGGCTAAGGCGGACTATCACCACTTTACCGTACCGGTAGATCGCGCGCATGATCGTCCGCCTCGCATCGTCATCGACTTCTCCCCAGCTCGAATCAGGCCCAACACCTCCACACCCATCCCCATCCATGACGGTCTCTTAAAACGCATTCGGACCGGTCAATTCTCCCCCGCAACAGCCCGTGTTGTGCTCGACCTTGAGCCGATTGAGAGTTACACTGCCTTTCCTCTCTACTCGCCCTATCGCCTCATTATAGATGTCAAAGGCAAGGGCAAAAAAACGGTTTCCCCACAACAGCAGCCCCCTCGTGCCCGCTACAAGATCATGATCGATCCGGGGCATGGCGGCCGCGACCCGGGTGCTATCGGCATCGGCGGTCTGAAGGAGAAAACGGTCGTACTGGCTATTAGTAAACGGCTGGGCAAGAAGCTTGCTTCTCGCCTGCCCGTCGAGGTCGTCTACACGCGGGAGAAAGATGCATTTATTCCTCTTCCAGAGCGGACGGCTCTGGCCAATGCTGCAGGAGCAGATCTTTTTCTCTCTATCCACGCCAATGCCAGCAAAAACCCACAGGCCCAGGGCGTGGAAACCTATTATCTCAACAACACGAACAATCGGGCGACCATTCGTCTCGCAAGTCTGGAGAACGGCCTGCGGGATGTACAGCCGGCCGAACACAAGGAAAGCGAGTTGTCTTATATTCTGAGCGACCTGATTCAAAATGGAAAAGCCGAAGAGTCTCTCTCGCTTGCGCAGGCCCTGCAAACATCTATGATAACCCACATATCACAACGACATTCCCGCGTCCGCAATCTCGGTGTGAAGAAGGGGCCGTTCTACGTGTTGGTCGGAGCACATATGCCGTGCGTATTAGTCGAAGTGTCGTTCCTTACCCACCGGCTGCAGGGCAAGCTGCTGCGCTCCTCCGTCTACCGAGAAGCCATCGCCGAAGGACTCTTTCAAGGTATTGCCCGCTTTATTCGCGACGGGCAAAACGCAGAAGGAATCTAAGTCACATGAATAGCCCGGCGTTGCAGTCTGACCAGCTCCCGATTGACCTCCCCCCCCTGCCGTCCGCAGACCCTGATGTTGAGACCGATCCGAATTGGGACCTGAATCAGCTTGCCAAGACCTACCGCACGCGTATCTACGAAATTCTGGATCAACACCAAGCAGACGGCAGCAGCGGACGGACGGTTGTTCAGCTCCATACGGCTCTCATGGATCAGCTTGTGACCTACCTCTTTATGGCCGCAACGCGTCTCTACACGCGTCGCTATCCCAGCCTCAGCCAACGCTGTAGTGTCTTTGCTCAAGGGGGCTTTGGTCGAAGGGAGCTGAGCCCTCACTCAGATATCGATTTATTATTTCTCTACCATTGGAAAATCACCCCGTATGCCGAGACCGCTTGGGAGACCATTTATTACAGCCTCGTGGACGCAGGCTGGACAGTCGGGCATGCCGTTCGGAACACGCGCGAATGTCTCCGTCTCGCCGCTAAAGACTTAGAAATCAAGACGGCACTACTCGACAGTCGCTATCTGTGTGGCGAGGAGTCCTTGGCCCAAGAGTTTCAGTCGGCAATAACCCGAGAGCTCATGGGGAAACGGACCGAACAGTTTTTCCAGGCCAAAGCCCGAGAAAGTCAGACACGTCACCAACGCTACGGGGCATCTCTGTATCTGCTCGAACCAAACCTGAAAGAGGGCTGTGGAGGCCTACGCGACCTGCATACCGCCTGGTGGCTGGCCAAGGTAAAGTTTAAACTCCAAAACCTCAGAGAGCTGGTCACCAAAGGCATTGTCCCAGAATCGACGCTTGAAGAAGTGGAAACTGCCCAGGATTTCTTGTGGCGTGTCCGCAATGGTCTCCACCTTCTCGACCGTACAGAACAAGATCAGCTCACATTCGAACACCAAGATCAGCTGGCCTCGGCACTCGGATACACAGACGCCACAGGCTTTATGCGCATGTATTATCAGCATGCCACAACTGTTTATGATTTCGCACAATTAATGTTTGAGCGCTGTTTGAGCACAGCACGACTCTTCAACTTCTTAGGTCGTCCACGAGGTCGTGACATTCGGGACGGGGTACGGATTGTTGAGAACACCTTGCATATCACCAAAGTCGAGATCCTCACCCAGGAGCCGCTTAATGTCGTCACCATCTTTCATGACGCCCAGCGCCACGGGGTGTTATGTACGCGAGAAACCAAGCAATTCATCCGCACTGCGCTTACCCAGATTCCTCCAGACACCGCCAGTCAGCCCGCGCTGCGAGACGCATTCTTCGCTATTCTAGCGTGGAAGCAACGGGTCGCGCCAACCATACGAGAGATGCACGAAGCACGTGTTCTGGAATGGCTCTTGCCGGAGTTTGGGCATTTACGCTGGCGTACCCAACGTGACCTGTACCATATTTACGCGATCGACGAGCACACCCTACACGCCGTTGCCGAACTCGAACGACTGCGGGACGGTGACTATAAAGAAGATATGCCGCTCCTCACCCAAGTCATGCGTGAGATCGACCGTGTTGACCTATTATTCCTGTCCATACTCTTTCACGATGTAGGCAAAGGGTATGGGGTCGAACACGCCGCGCGGAGTGCAGAAATGGTAGAGACTGCGGCCACCCGCTGGCAACTCTCCCGAGACGATGCACACGAGTGGGAAGTCCTCGTATGCCACCACCTCTTTATGTCCCACATCGCCCAAAGGCGCGACCTGTCAGACGATACGTTGATTGCTGAATTCGCTCGCACAGTAGAGAATTCGGGCTGCTTAAAGAGACTCTACCTGCTCACCTTTGCCGACATGAAAGCCGTCGGCCCAAAAGTGTGGAATAGTTGGAAAGGCAGCTTACTGAGTGAACTCTATCTGCGCACCCTCGAGCGACTAGAAACTGGCGAACTCATTGAGGAAGAGCAAGGCGCACACGTCCAGCGCCGTAAAGAACGACTGAGACAAACCTTGGTTGCGGAAG
>CAUZQN010000117.1:0-7234 GCA_963581605.1 uncultured Binatia bacterium (SeqCode) | reverse complement strand
CGATCTTCCGTTCCAATGAGGAGGCCGGCCGGGTGACACACGAGAGGCACGAGAACGGAGTACCATAATGGGATGGCTCGCCCGATGGGGAATGATCTTGACGCGCTGGACCGAGCGCTGGGTACCCGATTCTTGGGTGATTGCGGTGATGCTGACGCTTTTTGTGGCCCTGCTGGCGCTGACCATAGGCGGGGCATCCCCGAGCGCAGCATTGATGGCTTGGGGAGACGGCTTGTGGGCGTTACTGAGTCTGACCATGCAATTTACGGTCATGATGGTGGTCGCCTATGCCTGTGCCGTATCTCCGCCCCTTAAGCGGGCGCTTATCTGGATCGCCTCTCGTCCAAATCCCGATAAACCGCGCCAAGCCATTATGTTGATGGCCTTGTTTTCTACCCTGACGGCATGGCTGAACTGGGCCCTGAGCCTGGTCATTTCCGCTGCTTTTCTGCCTTTTATCGTCCGTTCCAACCCGCGCGTTGATTTCCGCTTGCTGGTGACTTGTGCCTATTTGGGTGTGGGAACAGTCTGGCATACCGGCCTATCGGGATCTGCGCCGCTCATCATTGCGACACCGGATAACTTTCTGATCAAGGCCGGCGTTTTAGCCGAAACCATTCCGACCACCGAGACCATGTTTGCCGCGTTTAATCTGTGGTACGCCCTCCTGGCCGGGCTCAGCGGCATTCTTATTGCCGCTGTCCTTGTGCCACCGGCTGCAGATGCTGTGACGGCGTCGCCCGAGCAAGCCGACCGCTTGGAATCTATGCATAAACCCATCGTGAAACCAGAAGCCATGCGGCCTGCGGAGAAAATAGAATGGTGGCCCGGCTGGTCGCTGATGGCGAGTGGTGCCATGTTTCTGTATTTCGTCCTCCAGGTACGAGAAAAAGGTTTTGGACAGACCTGGACGATTGATAATTACAATCTGCTGTTTCTCGCCCTTGGCCTGCTGCTACACTGGCATCCAAAATCATTCCTGCATGCGTGCGAGCAGGGGATTAAGAATACCTGGGGCATTGTTATCCAGTATCCCTTATATGCGGGTATTTTTGGTCTGATGTCGTACACCGCACTTGGTGAGGTTTTGGCTGAGTTTTTTGTCAACGTAAGTTCGCCGCGCGCTTTTCCCTCTATGGTGTATCTGTACTCCGGGGTGCTGAATTACTTTGTGCCGTCAGGCGGCTCAAAGTGGATTGTCGAGGCGTCTTATCTCATTCCTGCGGGCCAGGCGCTGGGGCTGTCTATTCCTACTGTGACGCTCAGCTACGCGTACGGTGACATGACAACCAATCTGTTGCAGCCGTTTTGGGCCATTCCCATTCTGACCGTGGCCGGCCTACGGTTTGGCGACATCATGGGCTACTGCTTTCTTTTTGCCGGTTTTATGCTTGTGTTTAACCTGGTTGCCCTCTTCCTCATTCCGCTGCAATTGTGACGAGCCCGGGCGACGGTGAACTCGGGCCTGGATGCCGGAGCGCGCGTGGAGTAGGGGAAACGGCTAGGAGTCTATTTTCGTTGGCGTATAAATCGGGCTGGGGAGCTGGGTGACTTTCCCGTCAGTATTCGACACTTGATGTATTTTACTAGAGCCACGCTTTTCTACTTCATCGATCCGGATGACGGAGTGGAGCGGAATATAGGTCCGTTCAACATCTGAAAATTCGCGCTGCAGGTTCTCTTCTGCGGGATCGATCACCAGGCTCGATTTTTCGCCGAACAAAAGACCTTCGACTTCGACAAAGCCGAACATTCCGCCCTGCCCGACGCTTTTGGCGTAGATTTCGTACACCTTGCCTTCATTGAGGAAAATGACTTTGTAAACCTTTTTTTTCCGAGATGTTCGTGGGGTTGCCATAGTGTTTGATTCTACCTTTAGGCACCAAGATTGGTCCTCGGTACGAGATTGTCAACCCGTCAGCGAGTCAAATTGTTAGCGGCTGCGTATCCACAGGGTGATCAGCGCGCGCTCAAACCTCTTGGCTCGCTCGGTCCACGCCCGCGCGCGTGGTGGTGTACGGGTATCCCCAACATCCAACGCCACATCAAAAGCTAAGCGTTTGGCAAAGTTCGTGATCAGGATGGCAAATCCCAGCCGGTGTCCTGTCCGTGTGGTGAGTATCCCGGCAAGGCCATCGGCGTAGCTCATAGTGCCCGACTTTGCTTTGACTCTTGTTCTGAGTCGAGTCTTATCATTGCCCCAAGCCGGATGCGGCAAGAGGTCGAGGAAGGTGCCAACGGTGTCTTGCCCAACCGGAAGCGTTGCGCCGTAGCGTATGGCTGCGGCAAGCTGGCGCGGCGAGTGGCGTGACGCACTGCTCAAGCCCGAGTGGTTCCTGCTCACAAAGCGAGTCCAATCCGTCTCCGGCAGGCGACGACGATACCAATCCGTGAGCAGGGCGCTTGAATCGGCAAGCGATAACGGCCGGTTTTGTAATGAGCGAGCCGTGACTTGGCCAATTAATTCAGCGGATAAGTTATTACTATAGCGGAGAACGCCGACGATAATTTTTGGCAGTGGCTGGCTGTAGTGGGTATGGAGCAAGCGGGCGTCAGGCGGTGCTTGGGCCGCTTGGGGAATCGGCAGCTGAATGCCTCGGGTACGACAATAGGTCCGAAACAGGGAGGCCGCCATTCGTCCTGGTGCGCGCTTTACCGGTAGTTCCTTAACCCCCCGAGCCGGTAGCTGGCGTGACAGGAGCCAGCGATCCATTTGGCTGCCATCCAGTAGGAAGGAATTTTTCGTACCATATCCTTCGGGCAGCAGGCCGGTGCTGATCCCAGACACAGGCAGGAACACGCCATCGGCGGGGGAACGCAGTCGCGTCCGGAAATTTTTGGTCCCCGGTTTGCCTTTCCAACGTAACTGCACACGGTTGTAGTTGAGCGACAGGGCACTGACTCCTGGGTTGTACACGGCGGCGACCGGCTGTTCAGCGTTGATCTGATCAGTCGCTACGGTGAAGCTTTCGTCAAACAGGAAACGTCCGCTCAGCTGTGTGATCCCGGCGGCTCTGAGTGCATCGACAAAACCCCCGAGGTCGTTGGTCGATAACGTTGGGTCCCCACCACCAACGATATACAGGTCTCCGTCTAGGGTTGTCTGATGGACTTCTCCGGTTGCCAACAGCGACGTCTCAAAGCGGTAGTCCGGCCCGAGAATTTCTAATGCAGCAAGTGCGGTGATGAGTTTTGTTGTTGACGCCGGGATACGAAGGGTATCCGGATCATGGGCTGAGACAACGCGGCCGGTAGCGAGATGAAACAAGATATAGCTGACATCTTTGGCTTGGAGTCTATGCCCTTTGAGAAGACGGTTCAACGAAGGCCGGTGGGTCGTGGCTGCAGGCGCGACAGAGGGGAAGGACCAGACGACAACCAGCAGGGCTATCAGCACGAGAGAGACTCGGAATGCTGATAGCCCGCGCGGACAGAATCTCAAGGAGATTGCAGAGAGGCGCATCCGAGTTCCTACTGTCTTTCCCTCCCTTATCGCAACAGCGCCCGCGCAATAACCATCCGATGGACTTCGGACGGTCCCTCGCCAATACGGCGCACACGCGCCTCACGGTACCAGCGTTCAAGCGGGAACTCTTTTGAGACACCATACCCGCCATGGATCTGCACCGCGTTATCGATCACTCGACTGAGCATTTCGCTTGAATACAGCTTGGCGATTGAGGCTTCGACCCGGGCGTCTTCCCCCCGGTCGGCTTTCCATGCCCCGTCCCAGATGAGCCAGCGGGTGGCACGCATTTCTACTTCAGCATCGGCGAGCATCCATTGAATGGCCTGGCGTTGACTGAGTAATTCACCGAATGTCTCACGTTGTTTTGCGTGTGCAATCGCCATCCGATGCGCGGCCATTGCCACGCCGAGGTTTGCCGCAGAATACGGAAAGCGGGCTTTGGTCAATAAATCGAAGCACAAATACAACCCTTGGCCTTCTTCGCCGATGAGGTTGTCGGCTGGTACACGGCAGTCCTCAAAGGAGACCTCATTCGGAAGAGAGACGGTGCGGATAGTCCGGAACGGCCGGGCAGTAAATCCAGGCGTGTCTTTGTCAATAATAAAGCAGCTGATGCCTTTGCGCCCTTTATCAGGATCGGTTCGGACAAAGACAACGCCCCAGTCAGCTTCATGCGCGTGGGAGATAAAAGTTTTTGTACCATTGATGACCCACGAATCCCCATCCCGTACCGCCCGGGTGAGAATCGCGCCGGCTGGGTCTGAGCCGCCGCTCGGTTCGGTGATGGCAAAAAAAGTATACCGTCCGTTCCGGAGTGTGGGAACGGCATATTTTTGGATTTGCTCTGGAGTGCCGGCGTAAATGGGACTCGGCGGGTAACGCCCAAACGTACCGCAGCCGGGATTGTACAGACCCATGCGATGTTGTGCCATCTCTTCTAGCACAATGGACATACTAAACGTATTCATCCCGCCGCCGCCATACTCTTTGGGCGCGCCAAGACACCACCAATCTGCGGCCTTCGTCTTCGCAGCCAAGTCTTGATACACGTCGTCCGGCAAATCTGCCGCGTCCGGGTCTATGGCTTGCTCGGCTGGAATAATTTCCTCTCGAACAAAACGTCGTATTTGATCTTTGAGCAGCTGCAGTTCTTGAGGCAGGCTATAGCCTGGGAAATCACTCATAGGTAGTCCTCGTAGCCGAGGGCAGAAGATGCGTTCGGAACCGTTAATCGGCTCGCTTAAATTTGGGTAATGTGACCTCTGGCGTGACATCATCAAAGACGACCTCAACCGCTAGGTCAAGCTTCAGCTCATCTGGTGCAACATCAGTCAGCCAACTCAGCATTCGTACGCCTTCTTCCATTTCAATGATCACCGGACTGTACGGAATCAAATCCGCAAACTGCGGCAACATAGGCTGCATAGCCGTCGTCCAAGAGAATAGCTTCCCTTTGCCGGATGACTGCGCCCATTCCCAATCAAATGAGCCACACGTGGCACACATATCGCGCGGGACATGCCGCCAGGTTTGACAGCCGGTACAGCGCTGAAAGCGGAGTTCGTGCTTTTTACAATAAGCATAAAATTCGCCCGCGAAGCCGCGCATTTTTGGGAGCGGCCGTGTGTATTCTTGTGTTTCTGTTGGCATGCTTTCTTCCTCCGTAGTTTGTGTGTATCTGCTCCCTCCTTAGCGACGCATAATCGCCAGACTCCCGTCTCCAAAATCGCCCCAGCCCGTCACCAGCCCGAGCTGGGCGTCTTTGACCTGGCGTTTGCCTGCCTCGTGACGCAACTGATGGGCAGCTTCCACGATGTGGTTCATGCCCCACACATGGGCTTCTGAGTGCAAGCCGCCATGCGTATTCAGTGGCAGCTCACCGTCGAGTTCAAATCGATTCCCTTGCGCAAAGTCGCCAACCTCACCCCGTTTGCAAAATCCAATGGCTTCCAACTGAAGCAGCACGACATAGGTAAAGCAGTCATAGATTTCAGCAAAGTCGAGGTCTTTGAGGTCAACTTCTGCCATGCGGAGCGCCTTCGGGGTGGCGAAGCTGAGCCCAATCTTAAACGGGTCGGGGCGGGCGGGAATGTCATCTGCCGGGTAAGGGTGGCCTTCGGCAATCCCTGAAATATACACCGGGTCATGCTTGAGATCGCGCGCACGCTCAGGGGACGTAACGACCACTGCTGCGGCCCCATCCGTTTCTAAGCAGCAGTCAAAGAGGCGGAAGGGTTTGGACACCCAGCGCGCATTGAGGTAGTCCTCCATAGAGAGTGGACGGCCCTGCATATAGGCTTTGTCGTTCAGCTGGGCATGTTTCCGCGAGGTGACGGCAATAGTACCCATGGCTTCGTCCGGGGTGCCGTACAGCTCTTTATGCCGCGTGGCCAGCCAGGCGTACCATTGGACCGGAACGTTTGCCCCGTAGGGGAGATAATATTCTCCAATGGTGTTTGCCAGTGCCCCTGGAGCGCCACCGCTGCCACCATTCGCATTCTTTTTCCCGCCCATATCGCGTACGCGCATAGTGGAATAGCCGTTCCAGCCGAGCGGGACTAAGACGTTCTTTGCCACGCCGCAGGCCACGGCCATGGTTGCGCTTTGGAGTGAGGTGATTGGACTCGCCCCACCCATATGGACGGTGACGGCGTAGCGGAGGTCTTGTATGCCCAGGTTGGCGGCAAAATGTTCAGACGTTGCAGCCAGAGGCGGAGGGATGATGCCGTCGATATCATGTAGGCTCAGGCCAGCATCGGTTATCGCGTTCACTGACGCTTCGAGCATGAGTGCCAGGTCGGTTTTTCCCGAGCCACGCGTATACGCGGTCTCCCCGACCCCTACGATACAGGCTTGATCTTTCAGCGCGTACATAACTACCTCCTTGTTGCTGTTCTCACGGCGCAGATCGTATACTGGAGAAAGGCGGATTGTAAAGCCGAAGTCGTCTGACCCGGCTTTGACTCGTATGAGTTGGGTTGGTAGGCTGTTGTTGTTGTTGTTGATGATATATCACTAAAAGTTTTTCAATGTGATCATTTTGATTTGGGCACAGGGTGAGGGACCGTATGAAGATTCGTGATCTTTTTCGCTCCCAAGAGCAAACATTTTCCTTTGAGTTTTTTCCGCCCAAGTCGCTTAAGGATGTGGACGCGCTCTTTGATCGCGCGCGTGAACTCCAGCAGCTTGGTGTAAGCTTCTGCTCTGTCACTTATGGTGCCGGCGGCTCAACTCGCAAAAATACGATAGACCTGGTGTGTCGGTTGCAATCCGAACTCGAACTGGTCGCTATGGCTCACCTGACCTGCGTAGGCCATAGTGAGGCCGAGCTGCAGGAGGTCGTGCACGAACTCCAGGACCGGGGGGTGGAGAACCTGATGTGTCTGCGTGGCGATCCGCCCCAGGGCCAAACCGAGTTCATTCCCACCCCAGACGGATTTTCGTACGCTTCTGGATTAGTGAAACTTGTCCGTACTGTTGGCGACTTTTGTATTGGGGTGGCAGGCTATCCAGAGACCCACCCTGAATGTCCGGATAAGCAGCAGGATCTGGAGCATCTTCAGGCCAAAGTCGACTGCGGAGCAGATTTTGTTACGACCCAGCTCTTCTTTAGCAGCCAGGACTATTTTGATTTCGTGGATCGGGCCAAACGCGCCGGCATTCAGCAACGTATTATTCCCGGCATCATGCCGATCACGAACTATCGGCAAATTGTCCGTTTCACCGGCATGTGCGGTGCCGCCATCCCATCTGAATTGCATGAAC
>CAUZQN010000116.1:0-7242 GCA_963581605.1 uncultured Binatia bacterium (SeqCode) | reverse complement strand
CAATGGATAGGGTTGGTGAAATCAGCCAAGCTGTCTATTTCAGAAGTGAGTCGGGATTGCGAGGAACGCGTGGCAGCTGGGAGCGTCAGCACTGAGGACGATTTTCAGGAGGCCGTGGGCGTGGTGCTTGAAGCGCTGAGCACGCTACATGTGCGCCTCGAAGAACAAGAAGAGCTGCTCGAAAATGAAATGGACGATGAGGAGGAGTGAATGGGACTCTGGGCGTGAAAAGGACATAACGGCGATGTTCACGCTCGTGTGCGGAGGCGAGATTAGAAGTCCTCATATACGTCATCCCCTGATCCTTGATTGTCGATTTTGATAGGGAGTTCGGGTGAGGGGAGACGATCTTGCCAGCGCAGCATGCGGAATGTCTGGCCGCCTGTGCGTTGGACAACCCCCGACAGCCTGCGAGTGATACGTCCGGTGTTCAGGTAGCCGACGCTTTCTATAGTGACAATCGTCGGCAGGCCGCCACGTGCGACAGTGCCGTCTAAGAAACCTTTTCCACAGTTTTCCTGCCTTTGGCGCACCATTTCTTCGGCCGTTTCCAAATCGACACCTTGATTTGCCATGATTACCCCCGGACCGGCAGTCATAAGATTAGCCATATTGCCGGTTCGTGCGTTGCCGTACACGGTGAACACTTCCCTCAGGTTGTAGAAGAGGTCTTGGGTGACATCCCGAATCAGCCGCAGCTCATCAATGACATCGAACGGTCCGTTCTTGGCTGGATAAGGAATGTCTTGGGCTAAGTAGTAGTCACTTTCGACCCCATTGAGACGTTCTAAATCGTCTGGATCGCGCCAGTCGAGGATCGCATCGGCAAGCGCATCGCCAAAGTCCGGATCGAAGTCCAGATTGGTGAAGGTCTGACGTAAAATAATTTCATCTGCTTGATTAATATTGATCTTCCCGCTTTCGTCGCTCACGCGAACCTGGTAGCCGCCTTCACCAAAAGATTCGCTTTTCCATTGACCATCGCCAAGACGCCAGGCATCCGGACACTCCTGTGGACCTTGCTCATTTGAGTCAAGTTGAGCACGGTCTCCGCCTCCGTCTTGGCCTCGCTTTTGGCTCGCTTGACCCCGCTGTCCGGTACGAACAAGCTGATGGAGTGCGCGGTTGAGTCCCGCCATTGCCAGATAGTAGGTTTTGGCCTCTTGTTGATACACATCCGTACTAATCCCCTCCACACGGGCCGTACGACCGAGTTCAAGTGCGATGACCATCAGCACCATGAGCGACCAGACAACAACCAGGAGGATAACACCACGTTCGTTATTCATTGATCTATATTCTGGGGTCGCGACGCCCTCGAGTGGCTGTGCGGCCCTGATGTGGGAATTGGACATGAATCGGTACCTCAATCTGCCACTCACTCGGCAGATTCCCGACCTGCGCCCGCCACGACAGCCTAATTGCTTGCGGTAGTTTCCGCATCTCTTTGCCACTCCAGTGATTCTGCCATTCCTTCTCGGTTTGTCGCGCCCCGAAATATTCCCACACCAACTCGTCAATATCGGGCAACACCTCGGCTTCTTGGAGTAAACCGCCTTCGCGATCCTCCTCTAAGTCTGCCGGCAGTATGGGCGCGGAAACGCGCATCCAGAGACTGCGTCGGCCATCCTCTTCTCTGATGAAATAGGAGACTTTTTCCAATCCGCCAATCTCCGGTCGATTCGACGAAGCAATGAAATGCAGCTCATCCGACTCGCCAAAGAAATAAACAGAGGTATCTCCTTCAGTCTGGAGGAGCAGGGGGTAGGCGGACTTCAGTTGGCGGGCAATCAGCGAGAGCGCCGCCCGGATCCGCTGATTTTCAATACTCCGTGCTTCACCACGTTCGGATGCGTCTGTACCAAGGCTGAGTGTGGCATACACGCCTACGATCACCGCACTCATGAGGGTGAGGCTGATGATGAGTTCGAGCAGCGTAAAGCCGCGCGGGTGGGACATGCGTATTCCTCCCCTTACCCCAGGGTACTCATTGGATTGTCTAGGAACGCGCGCATGGAGCGCAAGACAAAGCTGCGTTGCCTCTGACCCTCTTCCCAGCCAATACGTACTTCGATTTCCATGAGATGAAAGTCCGTGCGACGATTGGCCGGCGATGCTGTTGCAGAGCCATCCCCTTCCTCATCTGGAAATATTTCTTGCACATTTGCCTGCCAAAAATAACCATCCGGTAGCTCTCCGCTGTCTTCTCCATCTTCGAGAAAGTCTTGGGCAAAGAAGCTGTCCATTACGTTCTGGGCATAAATAACCGCCAGGGTGCGCTGCGTAGCTTTTCCGGTTAGACGCAAGCTGCCGGCAAAGAGTTCAAGCAGTGTGACAAGGCCAATGGCTAAGATCGCCATTGCGATAATGACCTCTAGCAGGCTAAACCCTTTTTCCTCTGTTTCAGAGGTGCGCTGGGAGGTGCGCTGCCACATGGCACTGCCGGCAAACGGCAAGACCAACGGAA
Source organism: uncultured Binatia bacterium (SeqCode) (assembly GCA_963581605.1). Lineage (GTDB taxonomy): Bacteria > Desulfobacterota > Binatia > Bin18 > Bin18 > Bin18. Next base: position 4,775 of record CAUZQN010000116.1, on the reverse strand, counting down.
GATACGTTTTCTTTGCTGAAGACATTTTCACACGTCGGCTATTCACCGTACTGGATCGTTGCCGTACCAAGCAGAGGATTCAAGTGAACGGTATACGCAATAAGATGAACCCCGCGGCGTTGCTCTATAAAAATATCCCCGCCGGAATTCATGCCGTCCGGATAAAAACGGAACTCGACCTCGCCGTTGTCGCGAACCCAGATACCCCGTGCCGACAGTTCGCCTCCGCCTGACGGCACCCGGTGTACCTTGTCCTGGCCCTCTTCGTCTTGCTCCCCTTCGTCCTGTGCCTGTGTGTGGCCGGCAGGTTCGAGCCAATACTGATTTTCCTGTGGGTCAACGATGAGAAGCTGCTCTTTCCCGTCTATGAGTGCTCGAATACGCAACATCTCCATTGTCGAGCGCAGTTGGAGAGCCGTCCGTTTGGGGTCTCCACTGTTGAGGCGGTTGCCAATGGCAGGCGCGACAATGGCGAAGGCAATGCTCACGATGACGAGAACAAGGATGAGTTCAATAAAAGTGAAGCCCTGCCTGGAAGACGCTCCGCGTGGCCGTTTCATCTCAGCTGAGTGTATTCCTTTCCTTTGGGCGAGGTGCATAGTGGATTTTATGATTTTGCCTCCCGTGCCTGCTTGAGTGCGTTCATTTTGAGAAAAATAACGACAATCGCCCCTCCAATGCCGACGATACAGCGGAGGGGGGCCGGAGAGCTCCACACATCGAGCAGACAAAAACAAATGACTGCCAGCATCAGGCCTATCATAATCCAGTCCCATAGGTTGCGCATAATACTTTCCTTACCGAATGAGTTCCATGTGGCGGGTTAAATCCTTCGTAATATTCTTTTGATGCGCTTCGAGCGTGCCACCTCCGATTTCAAGAAGTTTGGCATCCCGCCATAAACGTTCGACCACGTATTCACTGAAACAGCCGTAGCCGCCCAGCACTTGCATGGCGTTATCCGCAACGTGCTTTGCCATCGGTGTGGCGACGAGTTTTACTCCGTCAGAATCGACCCGATGTCCGGGTTTGTCGAGGTCCATCTTCATTGCCGTATTATACAGATACGTCCGGGCGGCCATATATTGGGCGTATGAATCGGCGATATAGCGTTGGATTTGGCCAAAATTATTGATGGGCTTGCCATAGGCCGTTCTCTCGCTCGCAGCGGGTCATGTCTTCGACGCACCGGCCAGCCATGCCGGTGAACATCGCTCCTAATATGCAGCATGCTATCACCTTCCTGGCCCAGGCGGTTTGCGACCGGAATCTGGCACTCTTCAAAGACGAGTTCTGCGGTCATTGAGGCACGCATGCCCGTCTTGCCGTGCAGTCGCTGCCCCAAGGAAAATCCGGGGAACCCCTCTCCACCACAAATGAGCTTAGCCCTCTATCGGTTTTGGCATAGACGAGAAAAATGTCTCCTAATGTCGTGTCATCGAGAGCACCGTTGGTAATAAACAGTAATATAATAGGCATCCCCACGCCGGACCGCTTGGGTTTCATTCCCAAAAGATCGGTTCCTGCCGCAGGTTCGGTCATACACATCCCACCGACCCATGCGCCGGAAATGACCTGTTCTAAATACCGCTCACGCTGGTCGGCGTTGGCATTGCGACAGAAGTTATTGACGAACAGTATAGCATGCGCCAGATAGGCCAGGCAGAAACCAGGATCAGAAGCCGAGATCTCTTCGGCGGCGATCACGGCAGCGACCGTATCCATGCCTGCTTCCCCATATTTTTCTGGTACGGTAATCCCGAGCAGGCCCAGCTCGTCAAGCTGGCGGAAGAGGAAAAGATTGAAACGTTCGTGCTGATCGTGCTCTAATGCCTGGGGTTCAACGTGTTCTTTGACGAAGTCTCGAACGGTCTGACGCAGTAAGGCATGTTCTTGGGCTGGATGGAAGATGTCAACAGTCGTTGTCATTTTGTTCTTCCTGTGTTTCGGTGTGCATTCTACCAGATGCAGATCCTGCTTGAGCATCCACTGGTTGCCGAGTATAACTGTGTTGCAGTGAAAATTTCGCTTCTCTGCCTTAGACGTAACCTTGCGCTTAAACGGCTCGGTCAACCTCAGTCCTGAGCTGACCGAGAAGGGTCGTCAGTCCAGAAGTAGTGTGTAGAATTACGTGAGCCGACCCGGCTGCCATAGAAGCGAGGGGTAGAAGGAAGCGTCGTTGGCGGCAGCAGGCCAGCACATACGAAATCGTAGCGAATGCGTCGGGGAAAGTAGAGACTATGATAAGTGATCAGGCACTGAGAGAAGAGCTCGTCCGCTACTGCCGTCTCTCATATAATAGGCGGCTGGTGTCTGGGACAGGCGGAAACATCAGCGCTCGAATTGGGGATTCGGCAACATTCCTTATTACTCCAAGCCAGATATCGTTGCGGGAAATCAGCATTGATACCTGTGTGACTATAGACATTAAGGGGAATAAAATTGCTGGTCCTGATCAATACCTTCCTTCGGAGGAAACGCTCATGCACGTGGCTATCTACGCTACACACCCGGAAATTAAAGCGATTGCTCACTTGCACCCACCGCACTGTGTGAGTTTTGCAGTGCGAGGCGAGGAAATACCGCTGGTTACTGTAACGGCTGAAATGCGACTCGGTCGGTGTCCCGTTGTTCCACTCGCATCTTCCGGGACACGAGAACTTGCAACGGCCGTGGAAGGGACACTCGCGGCTAGTGATAAAAACACGCGAATGCTAGTTTTGGAGAAGCATGGTGTTGTCTCGTTTGGCGAGACGATTCAGGAAACAGTCGATGTGATTGACTTAGCCGAAGAAACGGCAACGACTGCCTGTATTATAGCAAATATGGCCCGTGTTAGAGATCATTGAGGACGTGCCTTGAGGAGAGGTAAAACATGTGTTGTCGAAAGACCGTATTCAATCAGAGAGTGCGATGGTAGAGACGGTAAAGGAGTAGGCAGTGAAAGACCCCGGTCACGAACAGTCACAGGATGGAGCGAGGCTCAAGCAGAAGATCCGGGATCGTTCTGCTCAGCTTGGTGTGATGGGATTGGGGTATGTAGGATTGCCTTTAGCCCTAGAGATGGCGACGGAGGGCTTTCAGGTAACGGGGATCGATATCGACGCGAAGAAGGTCGAGGCGGTCAATGCCGGGCACTCGTATGTCTTAGATGTGCCCAGTGCCGATATGCGGAAGCTCGTCACAGAGGAGAGGCTGCGGGCCACCCAGTCTCTTGTGGCGATTGAAGCCCTGGATACGGTGAGCATCTGTGTGCCGACGCCGCTGCGAAAAACCCGCGACCCGGATCTCTCGTATATTATTGCCGCTGTAGAGGCGGTCCGCACCCATATCCGGCCCGGGCAATTGATTATTTTGGAAAGTACGACCTATCCCGGCACAACCCAGGAAGTGGTGCTGCCGATCCTTGAACGCTCCGGCATGCAAGTCGGGACCGACTTCTTTCTCGCGTTTTCCCCTGAGCGGGTCGATCCCGGGAACGCGTTGTATATGACCCGGACGATTCCCAAAGTTATCGGGGGGATCACCCCGCAGTGTACCGAATTGGCGGTCCTGCTGTATCAGCAGTTTATTGAAAAAATCGTCCCTGTCTCTTCTCCGGGCACGGCCGAGATGGTCAAGCTGCTGGAGAATACGTTTCGGAGCGTGAATATCGCCCTCGCCAATGAAATGGCGCAACTGTGCCAGACGTTCGACATTAACGTCTGGGAAGTCATTGAAGCGGCAAAGACAAAACCGTTCGGTTTTATGGCCTTCTATCCCGGACCCGGCCTCGGAGGGCATTGTATCCCTATTGATCCCCATTATCTGACCTGGAAGGCGAAAATGAACGGGGTCGAGCCGAGACTCATCGAACTCGCGGGCCAGATTAATAGCCAAATGCCGGCCTTTACTGTAGGCCGGATTGCCGATGGGCTCAATGAAAAATCCCAAAGCCTGCGCGGCGCAAACCTCTTGGCGCTCGGGGTTGCGTATAAGCGCGATGTGAACGATGTGCGCGAATCTCCTGCGCTCGAAGTGCTGCATACACTCCATGAGAAAGGCGCTATCTTACGGTATGCTGACCCGTACGTTCCGCAGGTGGAGGTCAACGGCACGGAGCTGCACGCGGTCGAGCTGACTCCCGAAGTGCTGGCCTGGGCGGATTGCGTTATCATGCTGACCGACCACGCGGCTTTTGATGCCGACCTGATCGTCAAACACAGTCCGTTGATTGTTGACTGCCGGAATGCCTTCCAGAACTTTCGTGATCCCCATATCTTGCGGCTCTAGGGACGCTAGTCTCCGCAGAAGAATTGGCAGTGTTGTGTAGCCGTAACGATAGAGAGATAGGCATGGGAATTTTGGACCGGATCTTCAAGCGGGAAACGTCTATGACCTCGCCCCAGTCTGCCGAGACGCGGCAGGACGCTGTGGCCCGGACAATCCAGAGCGTAGCGCTGCAAGCCCTGCCTCAGCCTCAAGGCACGAACAACTATATCATCGTGATCCTCGATAGTTGTCGCTATGATGCCTTTATGGCTGCGGCTCCGAAAACGGTCAGTGCCCTGGGTGAGGTGCAGCGCTGCTGGAGCTATGCGTCGTGGACGGCTCCTTCGCACTACAATTTGCTCATGGGGTTGCTGCCACATTCGAGTCCAAAGCAAGTCTATGCTTCCGAATACTACAAGCAAGACTTTCTCAAGTTTCAAGAGCGTCTGGGGGCAGAGAAGGTTGAGTTTAAAAGCTTCGTTCCGCAACTCTTCTTACCCACGTTTTTGAAATGGAAACTCGGC
>CAUZQN010000115.1:0-7257 GCA_963581605.1 uncultured Binatia bacterium (SeqCode) | reverse complement strand
CAGCATGATGATGGTCGAAGCCGTATTCGACACCCACATGGAGAGCAGGGCCGTCGTTATCAGAAAGCCGAGAATAAGCAATTGTGGCGAGCGGCCGATTTTGGACAGAATGAGAAGAGCGACCCGCCGGTGGAGCTGCCATTTTTCCATGGCAATGGCAATAAAAAAGGCGCCAAAGAATAAAAAGACAATGTGATCGGCATAGGCGCTCGAGACTTCATGCGCGCTCAAAATATCTAGCACGGGAAACAGCACGAGCGGGACCAGACCAGTCACGGTGATGTGGGTTGCCTCAGTCATCCACCACACCGCCATGAGCGCCACCACACCCGCCGTGTGCCAGGCGTCAAGACTCATGTCGGCCGGTGGCGTCGATAGCAGGCAGAGCAAGAGCACGCCTATGCCGGTAAAGAGACCAATTGCCTGGCGTCTGCTATAGGAAGAAGGCTCAGACTGCGTTGTGTTTGGTTCGTTGGCGTCTGCTGATGTTGTATTGGTCATAGACGTAGCACTACTGACATAGTCACCTAGTGACATATAAGGAGGGCATATGAAAATCACACGCTTTGTAGCCACCCCAGATGGCGGCTCACAGTTCGAGGAGATTGATATCCCGATCACGAACGAGCGACAAGATGCTGAGGGCAACACCTTGCTCTTATCGAATACGTATACCTCGCCAGGGGTCTGTTTTGTCGATCTGCCCGAAGGCCTCAACCAGGATTGGCACCAAGCCCCAACCCGACAAATCGTGTTGGTGTTGTCAGGCAGGCTGGAAGTCACCACCACGGACAATCAGGTCCGGCAATGGAGCACGGGTGAAGCGTTCATTGCGTCCGACGTCACCGGCCAAGGCCATAAAACGCGCACCATCGACGGCCCGGCCCGGCTCATGTTTGCGCCCTTGCCGGATAGTTTCGTTATGGAAAATTGGTCTGAATCGTAAAGTGGGTGAAACGGAGTGCCAGCCACCGAGACCGTAGGGGTGACCGGTCGGCCACCCCTCTAGAAGGTTCGATAGCAGTTCTACGCCTGCGCACTTGGCCGCGAGGAGACGTCCTCGTGCCAACGTTTCGTATTCGCATTGCCTTCCGGAATACCCATCTTGGCAAAGCCGGCAAAATCGACCACACACAGCGCGGTGATATCGGCAATGGTGTAGCGCTCGCCTGCAATGTATTTGGTTTCACCCAGGCGCTGCTCAAGCTGTGCATAGAAGCGTTCGACGCCGGCTTTGCCGCGTGCTGCCAGTTCAGGAATGGCCTGCACATTGGACTGGCCAGGCAAACCTCGATTCTTGAAAGCATCGAATGAGTTACGGAACATCTCGCCCGTCGGGTTCAATCCGTCAAACTCCATACGACGTTGCCAGGACTCGATTTGCGCCTTTTCTAACGCATCCTTGCCCAGCAGATTGGGTTCAGGATTAGTCTCTTCGATATAGCGGCAGATGGCAATCGTCTCGTCGATACGAGTGCCATCGTCGAGTTCGAGCGTCGGCAGCAAACCGCGCGGATTCACGGCTAAGTATTCCGGCTTGAGATTTTCCCCCTCGATAATATTGACCTCGGTCTTCGGAATGTCGATGCCTTTCTCGGCTAAGAAAACCCGCACCCGGCGCGGATTGGGGGCCATTTGGCAATCATACAGTTTCATCTGTCTCTCCTTTCTTTCGCGTGGATCTCATAATGAGTATCGTAAAACAATATCGACCCCAAGCGCAGATGCTAGCCCGGTTTGAGAGAAAAGCCGAGAGAAAAGACAGTGATCCTTTAGAGGAGCAGGATTCTGGGGTAAGGTAAGGGAGAACCGAAGCGAGAAGGGAGCATATGAGGAACAAGACAAGTGCATTATTTCTCAGCATCGCCGTTCTGATGCTGGGGCTAGCTCCACTTGGACGGGCGGATCTCAATCCTGGCGCTACGATTACCCAAGCCAATATGGCCCAAGCCGCAGATCTGCTCACCCCAGCAACACGCTGGATGGTCGAGCACGGCATGACCATGTGGATCGGTGAACCACGTCCATATACCTGGCCCAAGGCCTATAAAGAAGCGACTGAGCGGTATGCAGGCCAGGTTGAGATCTCCGCAGATGGACGAGAGATTTTTAACTATATTGCTGGGGCACCATTTCCCGTCATTGATACAAACGATCCATTGGCCGGCTATAGAATCATGTGGAACCATGCCCAGCCGCCGTACAGCATCGATAATATCGGGGCAAGCTATGTGGCGCATTTGTTAAACGAAGACGGCGATGTTGAGCAGTCGTTTGAAAATTCGTGGCGTCGAGTGATGTGGAGCGGGCGTTTATACACAGACCCCAAACCCATCATTCCGCATAATCCCGCTGTGCGACACACTCATCTGTGGGGACCGCTGGTGCTGCCTAACCGCTATAAAGGTCTTGCTGTTCTTGAATTTCGGTATGTTACGGCCAGTGCGGCTGACGACACCTATGTCTATTCGCCCCAACTCCGCAAGGTCCGGCGCATCAGTGTTGCCGATCGGAGCGCCAGTATTTGGGGCTCGGATTATGATCTCGACTCGTTTTATGGTTTCAACGCCAAGATCGGCGCGTGGAGTTTCCGCGTCTTAGCCGAAAAGGATATTCTTGGCGTGCTGCATAGTGGACGCTATGGCGACGCTGCCGAGTGGTGCGGTCAACGGGATGCAGGCCAGGGGCTACTTGCGGCGCTGCCGTGTGTGACGTGGGAAAAACGGCGTGTGTGGGTCGTTGAGGCTACCCCCACGAATTATCCTAGACAATACGCGTACTCCAAGCGCATCCTGTATATGGACCAAGAAACCTTTGGTCCGGGGATAGCCGAAATGTACGATACCAACGGTGAGCTACAAAAGGGACTGCTGCACTGTGCCTTTGTGACCACCAAACCGCACGACCGCTATCCCTCAAACCCGCTGAAGGGCGCACGCTATAACTATCAAGAAGAACAGCTCTTTGTGCCTAATTTCGTCATGATTGATTTTCAGAAAATGCTGGCAACCGTAGGCGAAGTGCCCTCGACCGAACAGCGCCCGTCAGAATGGGAAGGCGAGGCGTATTTCAACGAAGCAAAGGTGAAAGGCGCGACATCCGATTCGCATACGACCAATGCGTTGATGGAGATGGGCCGATAGGAAGCTGGTGTAAAATCTACTACGCGACAATTTTCCAACAGCTTCTATGCCTTTGGAGGGGCGGTTCGTGAACCGCCCAGGGCGACCGGCCGGTCGCCCCTACTTCACCTGTGTAATCGTAGTACACACAAACGAATAACCAACAACCACAATCATGGCTCCGCTGGCGACGATGCAGGTCATGAGGGGACCGACCGAGTCGACAAGCACGCCGGACAGGGGTGCGCCCAGCAGGCCGGCGGCTCCCATAAAGCCGATCGTATAGACCGATAACACCCGGGCTCGGTTGGCTGCGCTCGCCTGCTCCTGGTAGACGGTTCGGCCGGCATTGATAAAAATGGACGCACTGATTCCCCAGGCACCAACCGCCAGTAAGGTGCCCCAAAATGGAAGGCCTAAGGACACGGTGCCGAGACAGCCCGCTCCACAGAGGAGGGACGTAAGCTGTGCTGTGCCTTTGTGGCGGAGACCACCTCGCCACAGAATACTGATTGAGCCGAGAATCGTCCCGAGCGGAAAGGTCATGTTCAGCAGCGCTAGTTGACCCACCCCACCGCCGTAAACATCGCGCACTAACAGGGGCAGGACAACCAGAAACGGACCGATAAAAAACACGCCTACAGCGACCGAGAGCAAGAGTGTGGCAGACAGGGCCGGAGACCGTTTGACCTCCCATACACCCTCGATAATATCGGCCCAACGCAGGTTGCCGTGAGAGCGTGGCTCCGGACTAACCGAGAGTTTTTGCAGCAGTGGGATGCCGGCCAGCAGGGTCAGCGTGTGCAGGCCGAGGGCAGAGACTGTGCCGATCCAGCGCGCTGTGCCTGCCAGCAGAGAGCCCAGCACCTGCATGCCCCATTGCGTCATCGTCATCCCGACGACAGAGCGGAGCATATCGGCGCTGGCGACCTGGGAGAGCAAGGCGTCGCGCGCTGGCATGACAAACGCCTGGACAGTCCCCATGCCGACGGCGTAGGCAAGGAGCAGCGGCATGGACAGCTGGTTATTGGCAACCACGAGAACAAGGCTGACCGAAATACCGCTTGCAATCAGGTGTAAAGTCATGAGCATGCGCCGCTGGTCGTAGCGGTCGGCAATGGTCCCGCCGGGCAGGGCGAGTAAAATAGACGGAATCATCATGGCGCTCTGGGCAATGCCGACCCATTTCGCCTCGGCATTCAGTACACCGACCACGAGCCACGAAAAGAGAACGCCTTGCATGCCGATGGCCGTAAACCAACTGCCGGTGCCGGCCAGGAACCAAAAGTAGGCCGATGACGCCGGTGGCGTCTTGCTGGACGCCGGATCTGTCTGAGACGTTCGCTGCGAGTCGGAGGCCGGGGAGGCTGTGTTGGGTGATGAAGCGTGCGACAATAAGTCCACCCTTGTTCCGCTGTAGATCTATTAAGGATTCGTTTTGGATGAGCGGAAAAATGGGAGCAGGTAGGATAACGGACCGGGATGTCTAAAGCGAGGGGGAATAGGCGTTTCTTGCTGAGAAACTATTGCCGAGGAGACTGTCAATCTATGCTTGCCATGTTTGTCCGCATCGTTTCCATGCTGTGTATCACGTTGATTTCATTCCGCGCGGTCGTCATCTACGGCGCTCCAACTCCTTCCCCTTCTCCTCTGCAACGCATTTCTCTACCGCCCGGATTTCAGATTGAGCTCTATACTGCTGGTGTACCGAACGCACGTTCACTCGCCCTGGGGAAAAACGGAACAATTTTTGTCGGAACCCAGCGAGCGGGTAGGGTCTACGCGGTTATTGATCACGATCACGATCAGCGTGCTGATGAGGTTGTGACCCTTGCTGAAGGATTGCGTATGCCGAATGGGGTGGCCTTCCGCAAGGACGCGTTGTATGTGGCCGAGGTGAATCGTGTGTTGCGCTTTGACGATATTGAATCTCACCTGAAAGACCCGCCCACGCCGACCGTCGTCACTGACGCGCTCCCCAGCGACAACTGGCATGGCTGGAAGTTCATCCGATTTGGACCTGACGAATTGCTCTACATTCCGGTTGGGGCACCGTGCAATGTTTGCGTTAAGAGTGATGAACGCTATGGGTCAATTTTGCGTATGAAACCGGACGGCGGCGCGTTAGAAGGTTTTGCCCATGGGGTGCGGAACACGCTGGGATTTGACTGGCATCCGGACACAAAAGAACTCTGGTTCACGGAAAATGGCCGGGACTGGCTGGGTGATGATGAACCCCCGGGCGAACTCAACCATGCGCCGCAGTCTGGGCTGCATTTTGGGTTTCCGTACTGTCATGCCGGTCGCATCCCGGATCCCGACTTTGGCAAACAACGGAAGTGCGCTGAGTTCACCTCGCCGGCACAAGAACTCGGCCCGCACGTCGCGCCTCTGGGTATGCGGTTTTATACCGGGACGATGTTTCCGCAGCCGTACCGCAAGCAGATTTTTATTGCCGAACATGGCTCATGGAACCGCACCGATCCCATAGGCTATCGGATCACCCTCGTCCGCTTGAAAGAAAACAAAGCAACTGGATATGAAGTCTTTGCCGACGGCTGGTTGCAAGAGGGCGGCGCGTGGGGCCGACCTGTGGACGTCCTGGTCATGCCCGACGGTGCCCTGCTCGTATCCGATGATAGAGCCGGCGCGATTTACCGGATTAATTATACCGAAAAATAATGACTGGGATGCTGAGTCATGTTGGACAATATAAAAATACGCACGTTAATGTTTGCCGACCAAGATGCAGCTGTCACGGTGATTAACACGGCAGCGCAGTGGTATCAGGAATTTTTACCCGTAGCAGAATACCACGATCCGGAAATGACGCCCGGCGAGTGGCAGACGGAAGCGAAGCGCCTGACGTGGTATGGCGCTTTTCAGGCGGATGTACTGCTTGGAGTGATGGGCTTGGAATACGTCAAAGATGTCGCCCTGCTCCGGCACGCCTATATCTTGCCCGGGCAGCAGCGGCACGGGGTCGGTTCTCGACTGCGTGAACACTTGGAGAAGCAAATCCGTGGTGTTGGCCGGCGTGGTGTTGGTCGGATTATCGTTGGCACCTATACCGGGAACTATAAAGCGCGTGCGGCGCTGCAGGGTGCCGGGTATCGACTCTGCGCGGACTCAGAAGCGGTGCTCAGAGCCTATTATGCTATTCCAAAAGATAGGCTGCAGTCTTCAGTGACATACGAGAAGGTCATTGAGGAACCTTCTCGACGCCCTCTATAGGGTGTTGGGCTTAATCAAACACTCGTTTGACTGGGCAGCGAAAGCCGTCGAGCTCGTCCGTGTCCCCAAGGGCCTGCACGTCGTGCAGAGAACGGTACACAGAGATCGTACGGGTTGCGGGCTCGACTACCCAAACGAGCCGCGTGCCGGCGGAAAAATATTCGGCCACCTTGGTCTGCATCGCTTCAAAAGGATCCGCAGGAGCAACAACCTCAACCGCAAGGTCGGGCGCAAAAGGCCAGTAGTCTTTCGGAATGCCGGCTGGAGGCAGGTGGGCGGTTGCCACAAAAGAGGCATCTGGCGCACGGACCGTATCCGGATCTTTCTGGAGCACGTAGCCAGCCTGTGCTCCGCACACGACACCAAGATTCTGGGCCTCAACATATTCGTCCAGTAATCGTGATAGGCGGGCAATAAATTTCCCATGTTCGCCTCCAGCCAAGACCATGCGCGGTAACTCTCCTTTAACCAGTTCGCACTTTTCATGTGTATCAGACAATGCAAATAAATCATCTGCCGTGAGCGGTGCCTGCTGTGTCTGCTGTGATTGTCGAGTGGAGGATGCCATATATTTCTCAAGAGGATGCCATGCATTTCTCAATAAGAGGGACCCGTATTCCGTACGAGGCTAGTCCGCCGCTAGCAACGAGGCTGGGGCTGACTTGGGAGCGCGACGTACTCCTTGACGACGTACGCCAGTACGTTCGAGAATAGGCAACACTTTGTCAATGAGGTCTCTCACTTCTTCTTCAACATGTCGAAACGTCAAACCGACCGCATCAACGCCGGCTTCTTGAAACTGAGCCAGCTCTTGTGCGACGTGTTCCGGCGTGCCGATGAGTTTACCACTTCCAACGCCGACGACAACATTCCGCAGCATCTCTTCGACCGAAAGACCTTG
>CAUZQN010000114.1:0-7262 GCA_963581605.1 uncultured Binatia bacterium (SeqCode) | reverse complement strand
AACTTTGACCCAATGCGTGTATCCTTCCCAATGGCATAGGCCACTTCGTCCACGTCCGCCTCTGTTTTTTCGCACAAGGCCGAGATCGTGTTAATAGAAGAAATCCGCTGGGCCAGAAACGCATTCGCGGCTAATTTCGAGAGTTCGGAACTCCACACATTAGACTCAATAATATTCTCTCTCGGCACCCAGTTGGCGTAGATATCCACAACGGCTTTCCGGGCTTCGACACCTTCAGGCGTCTCTTTTGAGCCAACAAGCACGCGATCCGGGTTTTCCAGGTCGGCCATCGCGCTTCCCTCGGCGAGGAACTCCGGATTGGAGAGTACGTCAAAGCGGATATTCTTGGTATTGGCGTTCAGAATCCGCTCCATGGCCTCAGCGGTTCGGACCGGCAAGGTCGATTTTTCTACGACTATTTTATTACGGTTGGAATGTTCAAGAATCTGCCGGGCGGTTTTCTCCCAGTACTGCAGATCTGCCGCTCGTCCGGCTCCTTGGCCAAATGTTTTCGTTGGCGTATTGACCGACACAAAAATGATGTCGGCGTCATGAATGCCGCGATCCACGTCAGTCGAAAAAAAGAGATTGCGACCTCGTGCTTGCTTGACTACCTCATCAAGGCCGGGTTCATAAATCGGGAGCTGGTCGCTCTTCCAGGCATCGATACGCGCCTGGTTGATATCGACCACGGTCACCTTGTACTGAGGACAGCGGGCCGCAATCATGGCCATGGTTGGGCCACCGACATAGCCGGCTCCGATGCACAGAATATCCTTGACGAATTCCACAACGCCTCCTTATACACAAAAATAAAGACAGCCCGACTCCAGGCTCCCTTGCATCATACCGGATGGAAAGAGGCAGTTGCTACTTGATCGTCTCTGAATCAGATTCTCTTCTTACCAACCGCAAACTCCGCAGCCTATTCAACGCTGCAGCGATCTCAAACCGTCGCGCGCGGGCGCGGTCACCGAATTCTCGGTCAGTAATGGCATCAAGACCATCTTTTTCGATCTGTTCGTCAATACGATCGAGCAACTCAGGAATACTCTTTTCCCCATCACACAGCCCACGCGCGCACTGCAGTAAAACGTCACCAATCATGCGGCATTGGGCGGCATCAACGAGTTGATACAAGAGTGAGACATCAATCTCTTCGCTGCCAAACTCGATCGCGCGGGTTTTGACACTCCGCACGCGTTCCTGTTTGCGGCCTCGGCTGGGGTCGAGACTGCCTGGGTCGGGCAGACGTGGTTTTGATTCGAGCCATGCCTCTGGAGCTTGGGGGCCAAAGTCTTGTTGGGGCAGTTCCTGCGCAATTTCTCGGGCACGATCCGTGACACTTTTCGGCCGATACTCGTCCATTTGGATTACCGTATCAGCAACATCAAGATAATCCCCAGCTCCGCCAACAACGAGAATAGACGAGACGCGCTTTTCTTGCCACAGCTGGCGCACCCGATCCAGGTACGGCGTGATCGGTTCTTTCTCACTCGGCACCAGACGCCGCATGCGTGCATCGCGAATCATAAAATTCGTGGCGGCGGTATCTTCGTCAATAAGCAACGCAGTCGCACCAGCCTCGAGGGATTCAATAATGGCTGCAGCCTGAGACGTACTGCCCGAGGCGTCATCAGTATCAAACCAATCCGTTTTTCGACCAAGCGGTAGGGCATTAATAAACGGCCGCAAATCAACCCCGCGCACGGAGCGGCCGTCTTCGGCGCGTATACTCACCGCACTCGCTACTGCAACACATTGCTCACGGCCGTCACCGGGAATATGGTCATACACACCATTCGCCAGAGCCGAGAGCAAGGTTGATTTTCCGTGATAGCCACCACCGGCGATGAGCGTCACACCAGTCCGAATCCCCAGACCACGCAGCCTGCCTGCATGCGGAGCGTCCAGTTCACAGGCCAGGGCTTCCGGTACGTTGAGGGGAATGGCTTCGTCCATCGGCCGGTCATCCGCCCCACTGCGGCGGGGTAAGACACTGCCCTCAGTTAAGAAGGCCACCAAGCCATGTTTATTGAGCTGCTGACGTAGTGCGACTTGATCTTCGACACAGTGCACGTGGTGTCGTAGCCCACGAATATCTAACTCATCAAAAACCCTGTTCAAAACACCGGGAAGGCGACGTGTGAGAAGCTGAGCCGCTTCTCGCCCCAGGATACGCCGTCCTGCTGCGGGCAGTCCGACGCTCAATCGGACTCTCAGGGCTCCGTCCGTGCTGACAAGAACGGCCGTCCGCTCTAGCACCTGCTGGCCCACGGTCGTGATTTCGAGCAGACCGCTCTTGCCACTGCCCAGCCTACCCCGCACGGAGGACAATTGGCGCAGAAAGACGCGGTGTACAAAGTCAGCGCTCGCCCGCCGTGCGTCAGCCCCGGCATACGACCAGGCTGGAAGTTTGGCTTGGTTCGCCGGAATATCAATCTGAATGCGACTAGGCGAGGCAAAAGGGTCGCCTTGGATATGGTCAAAATTCAATCGATATGGACCCAGCGCATACGACCGCCCGCGCAAGTCTTTATAAAACCCATACGGGCGCCCATCGATGCGTTCTACATCGCGACCCAAGTCGGCTTGAAATTCAGCCATGCTCTTCCACCTCAAGCGAAAATAAGGCGACTGACGACAACACCATCATCATCGATAGCGTCATGGCAAGAAGGTATGCAGGAAGAGTAAGAGGAGAACAAGGCCGGTTGTTTCAGGGCTTGGCACAAAAAAGGGAAGGAGCTGTCGCCTTCCCTTTAGGATTTGATTTCTTGCATGCCTTACTGGCATTACTGCAGCATGGCGTCCCAGCCCTTCCAATACAGCTCAGCCACACAGCCGGCTTCTTTGAGAAATTCGTGTCGATCACGGTCCGAAGTCATGAGCCGCTCGATCATCTTTTTCCCCACTGCCGCATGTTCTCTGTCCGCTTCAATATGACCCGATAAGAAACGCAGCTGCTCGGGTTTCATATCGTAATGTTTCTGAAAGCCATCCAGCATCTTTTCACACGCCTGAGAAAAGCCGCCTTCGAGCATGCCGATGGCGCCTGCATAGCGCGCCTTATGCGTCATCATAATCCAGAAGTAGGCGTTCATGGCGCGTGAGGCAGGCGAGGCGCTGGACTCTTCTAGCTCTGCGCGTGATAAGCCGAGGGCTTGTTCCCAAAACTCAAATAGCAATTCCGTATGACTGGTCGTCTGTGTATACAGGCCCATGGCTTCTTCGGCAAAGTTTTCGGCCATTAGCTCGGCACCTTCTTTGTCTATCTGACGCATGCTGATATAGCCTTGAGCCACATATCCCCCGGAGTCTCGGACGGTCATTTCGTAGTGCTCAACCGCAAATTGCTTGATCTGGTCTTTAGGAGCCGTACCTGCGTGGATCGCATTGACTAGAGGATGATTGCTAATGTCGAATTCACTGGAGATCTTGCCAATTTCCTGCCAGAAGGTTTGTCTATCCATAGACCCTCCTGTGTTACTTAGCCCAAAAAGATAAGGGCGCTGTTGCCAGCGCCCTTCCTACTTCTGTCAGAAGTGAAAGGCAAGAGACAAACGCCCCCTGCCTCAGTTTTGGGTTCCTGAGCTACACACCGTTCCGCAGCAGCCTGCCAGGGATCGCATCGGTGTTTTTGTCATTCTCCAGCGTCATTTCCCCGTTCACTAGCACTGCTCGGTAGCCCTTAGCCTTTTGCACCCGCCGCCATTCTTTGCCCGGCAGGTCATGCACAACTTCCATAGGCAGGACTTCGAGATTGTCATAGTCATAGACCACGATATCGGCCGGCGTACCTTCGCGTAGCACGCCACGATCTTTGAAGCCCCCGCACGCGGCCGGCTGAGCACTCAGACGCCAGTGAGCCTCTTCCAAGCTCATCATGTTCAACTCGCGGACCATCCGCGTGATAGATTCCGTGGAGTAGCGCCCACCACAGAAAAATTTCGTATGTGCGCCACCATCCGACACACCCAGCAGCGTTGAGTCGTTCACGATTTCTTTGAGATATTCGTTCTTCTCACCAACTGCGGGCGAATAGAACGTCGTAGCCATATCATCCGCAACCGCGAGGTCGAGCATGGCATCCACCGGATGCTTGCCTTCCCGTTCGCCAGCTTCGCGAAGCGTTAGATTTTCCAGATGCTTCATATCGTCGCGCTTCACCTCGAGAATGATGATGTCATCAAATGAGGCAGTAACCGCGCCAGTCGGATCGTTCTTTAAACCCGCCCGCCGGGTCGGGTCCGCCAACTTCGACTTCCGTTCTTCCACCGTGCCCAGAGTCGCTTCACGCCAGGCTGGGTCGTCATCCCACAAATTCCAATCATGGAACGTGAAGGTAAAACCAGCACTCGTCGAGACCAACTGGCCGTAGATGCGCAGTCCCTTTTGGCGGCAACGTTCGATCCACCGTAACAGACCCCGGTGACGTTCGGGATCGGAATCCATGGCTTGAATGGCATTGTACAGAATGGGCCGACCGCTGGCCTCAGCCAGTTCTTCGTAGCTCTTCTCGATTTCCTCCATGCCTGCCACGCTCGGAATGAGCGACATCTGGATGAACCCTTCATTTCGGTCCGCTAAGACTTTAGCGAGTTCGAGGCACGTTTCCTGGTGCATGATATCCGTCGGCATGGGCGTCCCGTCATAATCACACTGCACACTGTCTTTCCCAAAACGTTGGGCCGACCAGCCACAGCCACCCGCTTCCATGCCTTCGTGCAGCAACTGCACCATCTTCCTGTGCTCATCGTCCGTCGGCATACGACCCGACTTGGCCCCTTCACGCCCCATCACCCACACCATCAGCGGTGCAATAGGCATATACGGCAGGATGTTCAAGCCTTTTGGTGTCCGATCCACACTGTCCAAGAATTCCGGAAAGGTGACCCAGTCCCACGGCATGCCCGCTTTCATCGATTCGTAGGGAATGGCCTCAGTCCGGGTCATGGTCAGCATCGCCCGTTCCTGGTCTTCCGGCGGCACGGGAGCAAAGCCAAACCCACAGTTGCCTATGACGACCGAGGTGATGCCGTGCCAGCCTGAGATCGTCAGATACGGATCCCAAAACAGCTGGGCGTCGTAGTGCGTATGCAGATCAATGAACCCCGGCACGACCATATGGCCTTCCGCATCCAGGGTTTTCGTCCCTTGATGGGATTGCAGGCGGCCGATCTTGGCAATCTTGCCATCTTTGACACCAATGTCTGCCTTGTAGCGCGGCAGCCGTGTCCCATCGATTACCATTCCATCTTTGATCACGAGATCAAATTCCGGCATAACGTCCCTCCTTAGAAGTTGAGAATTTTTGCTTGCGGCTCCGTCAGCCAAACCGAAGCTTTCCTGATCTATACTGCCAAAGCCAGTTCGTCACAAGGCTTGAGGAAAGAAAATATTTATAGCTTTCTCCTCCTTGTCGCACACCTGGATCTCAAGTGGAAACCGTATAACGAGGAGTAGACCAGAAGAGAAACGGATGAGAGATCGGCTGTCTGGCTAGGCATCTCAGCAGAACGGCGGGGTCATATCCCTACTCAGATAACTGGGTCCGAATATGCCGCTGATAAATCTTGGGCAGCTCTAACGGCAGGGACGGAATATCCTCAAGCACCATATAGCG
This sequence comes from uncultured Binatia bacterium (SeqCode), assembly GCA_963581605.1. Classification (GTDB taxonomy): domain Bacteria; phylum Desulfobacterota; class Binatia; order Bin18; family Bin18; genus Bin18. The sequence continues at coordinate 1,636 of CAUZQN010000114.1, read as the reverse complement.
CGACGGAGCACACATCTCGCGTAGATAGTCATGGCCACCTTTATCAATAGTCAGACAGAATGACATAATATTCGCTCGCTCCGCTTCCCGCAGGGCCATCATGGTATCGCGCAAGCCGTACATAGGGGCGTTCTCATCTCGCCCATAGTCAGCGTCTTCCGGGCAACCATCACTCAACAACACCAACAGCTTGGCACTGCTGGCAACGTCTTTGAGCTTCCGGGTGGCATGCCGCACGGCTGCACCCATGCGGGTACTTCGTTGCGGCTCCAACCCACTAATGCGACCTTTGACATCATCCGACAGCTTTTCGTCAAACGCTTTAACCGGATAGATCTCGATATTGTGCCGCCCCGCACTTGAAAAACCATAGATGGCATACGCATCGCCGATTTCTTCTAGTGCGACAGACAACACCACTACGGCTTCTTTGAGCACGTCAATGATCCGTACGCCACTGGTCTCACTGTCTCCCGCCTCTGTTTCCTTTTGAATCCTCGCGTCGGTGGAAGCACTCAGATCTAACAGGAACAGGGCGGCAACATCACGTTCCCTAGGCTGCCTGGCCGCGTATAGGCGCGTTGACGGCGCAACCCCGGTGTGCAGATCGACCCGGGCAGCGACCGCTGCGTCCAGATCGATCACTTCCCCATCTTCCAGCCCCCTCACCAGCCGGTACAGCTTAGGCCGCAGTTGTTGGAACTCACGCTTAATGTTTGGAATGACCTCAGCATAGCGTGCAAGCGTCGTGTCGAAGAATCCGCCCATGTCGCTGGCTAATGGAACCTCGTGCAGCTCGCACCAGCGGGCGCGGTAATCCTCAATCAAAAAATCCCACTCATCATATAAATAGCGGACGCCGACTACAGAATGGCGACGACGCAGTTGCTCCTTTTTGTGTTTTTCCTGTTCGGCTTCGTCGTCTTCCTCATCCAGTGCATCCAGCGGCATGCCGTGGAGCGAAGTAGGCCGGGTCTCTCGTATCTTCTTCTTATTTTGATGCTGGCGCAGAGTCAAAAGAATCCGCTGCAGGATGGCCTGCTCTCGTTCAGATAGCTCGGGATCCGCCGTCTTCTGCATCATATTGTCCGCTGCGCCGTCCATGGCATCTGCGTCTTGTCGTCCCCTCGATAGTTGCGCCGCATACTCAGGCAGCGAAGAATACAACTCAGTTGCCATAAGCAGAGAGGCTGCGACAGTCGCATCTTGCTCCCAACCCGGCTTCAGAGCAGCGTTCAGGTACGGCAAGACCGACTGAATAAGGGCGGGCAAGATGCGCGTCTGCGCCGCCGCCCAAACAAGGTCTTGTTGCAATCCGCGATAGGACTCAGCCAGACAGGCTGCTACCCGTTGGCCTTCGACAAACATGAACAGCGCCTCAATCTGTTCGGGCTTGGGAAAGAGTTTGAAATACGTACCAAGATCCTGAGGGGGCTGATCATCCGTACTGGCCCGCTCATGCACAAAGGCCGGCACCTGCGGCCAGATGTCCGCAACAGACAGCGCATACGTGCCAAACTCGACCCGACCAGCCTGGTGGGCGGCCAGCACGCAGTACAAGCGGAAGTTCTCCTCAAAGGTTGAAAAGAGATCAATCTCAGCCGGCAACGGCAGGAATTCGTCTTCCTCATCAACA
>CAUZQN010000113.1:0-7272 GCA_963581605.1 uncultured Binatia bacterium (SeqCode) | reverse complement strand
GTTGCCGCGCTTGCGGACGCCGGCGTGTGTCGCATGTTAGTCCCCAAAACGCTGGGAGGACTGGAAGTGCCCCCTGCGACCTTGTATCGCGTGGTCGAAGAGGTTGCCCGCATACACGGCTCCACGGGTTGGTGTGCGATGGTTTGGGCGACCGGACCCACGTTTGTCTCATTCCTCTCTGATGAGGCCGCCGAGACCATTTACGGCACGCAGCCCAACTCCCTTGTTGGTGGAGGCATTTTCCCTCCGGGCAAAGCCGTGGTGCATGATGGTGCTTATTTGGTCAGCGGCCGCTGGCCGTATGCGAGTGGTTGTCACCATAGTGCTTGGTTGGTCGGTGTGTGCAATGTGTTCGAGGGGGATGAGATGCCTACTCTTTTGCGCTCGCTCAGTACGCTGCTCTAAAGGAGGGACGCATGGGGCAAGAGTCCGACCGGATGCTGCGGGAACTTGTTGAAAAAGAAGATATACGTGACTTGGTCCATTGCTACTGCTGGGCGGTAGATCGAGCTGAACTCGAAGACGTGATGGCCCTTTTCACGACTCATGTGACCTGATCGTCCGTCCTCCGGGCCGACGACGAGAAGGTCGGGCTGCAGTCGAGCGCTGGTACGGACGTTATATGCGCCATCGCCTCGGCGTATTGCGGCATCTGATCCATAATCAGGTCATCATCCTCGACGGTGATCGAGCGTTTTCAAAAAGTTATTTTGATGCGGTCGGCGATCTGAAAAGCGAATCTATTATTATTGCCGGATTTTACGAAGACAGGCTGCTGCGTGTGAACGGTCAGTGGAAGTTTACGGAGAAGGTGATTGGAACCGACTTTATGGTCCCGCTACATGAAGGCTGGGGCGGAGAGAAGTTCAAAGTCCAGCCGTGGTGGCATGACGAAGAGTCCCGTTAGGAATGAGAAAATTCCCCTCCTCGGGAGGGGTGTCGCGAAGCGACGGGGTGGGTTCACGTCATGGACAGTTGATCTTCTCAAAACAACCCACCCCAGCCTTCGGCTACCCCTCCCAAGAGGGGATTTTAAGCCTGGACTATTCCCCTGATGAGTGAAAAGAAAGTCTTACTGACCGGGAGACTTATGGCCCCAAATACTGCCTGCTGTATGATACTGAACCTGCCAGGTGCTGTCGTCCACTACGCGTGCACCGCAGCCGTACTCGACCTCAAATCCGGATGGTGACTGCATATAGAACGACACCATATGATCGTTGGTATGCCGACCCAGGGTCCTGACGATGGGGGTACCTTGGTTCTGACACAGATCATAGGTTGAGCCGACATCGTCCATCGACTGGACCTGCAGCATGAAATGACTGAGTCGTTTGGGCGGATTTGGCCGAGCGAAAAAAGCGATGGTGTGATGGCGTGGATTGCAGTGGAAGAAGGCGAGTTGGACTTCTTCCCCGCCGGGTCGGGTCAGTTGGATATAATCACTAATCCGCATGCCCAATACATCCCGGTAGAAATCTACGCTTTGATCGAAGTCATCCATAGTGATGACCATATGGCCCAGCCCCTGCTCTGCACCCACAAATCCGGACAGCGGCCGCGGAGACTGGAAGGGATGGTGGAAATCCATCAGCGGGCCGTAGAAGATCTCAGACGGAATACCGCTTGGATCTTTATACGTGATGAGCTCAACAACACGCCGCGCAGCGGCTTCTTCGCGTGTTCCGTGTTGCACTTCAATTCCGGCAGCGCGGAGTTGTTCCTCCATGGCCCGCAGTTCATGCGTGCCGGTGACCTCCCAGCCGAGATAGGCCAGATCGTCTTGACCAGTGGGATGGATAAGAAAACGATGGTGATAGTCATCCAGGCGCAGCAGCAGGGTTCCGTCGTCCTCTTTGGCGTTGAGCTGGAGGCCCAAGGTCTGTGTGGCAAACTGTTCCCAGGCATTGATGTCGCTGACGCCAATGCCCAAGTAGCCTAATTGAGTAATGCTGGTCATGCTGTCCTCCTTATAGCGGCAAGCTGAGCGGAAAACCTACCACACCCGTAATCTACAAGCGAGAAGAATTGTACTGTTGGATTTACGCGCTCTCGTCCGGAATCATTCCTAATAAGTCAATAACGACCTTGCAGCCCGGAACAGGCAGGGGCCCAGGGATACGCACTGTGGTACTCGCCGGTGGATCGGTTGGAAAGGATTCTGCCCACGTTACAAATGAAGTGAAAAATTCGCCAAAGTCGGCATAAAACCCCCGTCTCCGCAGGAGATAGTCACGCGTTGTTCCAGCTGCTTCGCAAATGGCATCGATATTCTTCACAATATAATTGACTTCTTTTTCCGCAGGGGAAGAGTAGTACGGAAAATTGGGATCAATCCGCGCTTCCGCGGGGACTCCAGTCCGGTAGTCAGTCGCCATCTGGCCCGAGAAAAAGAGAAAGGGGCCAGCTTGGATAGCTTGCGGCTCATGTGCCAAGGGAGTAGGGGCCGCGTCGGTCTTGATAGTCCGTTTTGCCGGTCCGTCTTGCGGAACATAAGCGATAAGATTAACGGCAATACGCAAACCAGGAACGCCAAGATCACTCACCGGGACCGTCGTCCTGGCAGGCGGATTTGTTGGAAAGTATTTTTTCCAGACCTGCTCTAGGCGGTAAAAATCTTGCACGTCTGTCATATAGATTTCTGCCTTCACAACGTCCGCAAGAGAGGCTCCAGCAGCCTGAAGAACTGCTTGCTGCGCTTCGAGAATATATTCGGTTTGTAACCGTGCGCTCTCGGCATAGTAGATGAAGTTGGGGTCAACCTGGGCTTGAGGTGCGACGCCTGCTGAAAAGTCGGTGGCGGTGATGCCAGCGGTAAAGATGAATTCTCCGGCCTTGACCCCGTACTGGTACAGGGGCTGGCCATTAAGCCCCTGTATGACAGGCTGAGGTAGGGATGCGGCTTGGATAATTTCCGGACGCTGACCGGTCTCAGACACAAAGCTCACCATATCGACTTCGAGCGTACAGCTCGGCACAGGCAGTTCATCTACAATAACTGAAGTATGTGGCGGTACGCCTGTCGAACCAAAAGCCTGTTGCAGGATCTGTGAGGCTCCGTGTAATTCATGCACATCCGTATGATAGAGCGTGAAGGAGATAGACTGCTCCAAAGAGGAGCCTGCCGCCTCGAGTGTGGTGCGCAAATTGTTCACAATATAGCCGGCCTGGCGTTCAATATTGGTCCCGTGATGGGGGAAGTTCGGGTTGATACTCGCCTCCGGCGGAACACCGGTTTTGAAATCGGAAGCAACCTGGCCTGACACAAAGACAAATGGCCCAGCCTTGATCGCAGGCGAGTAGGCGACTCGCGGCAGGGGAAGAGACTCCGGAAATATTGCTTCCTTTTTCATGGGTGCCTCCTTTATTCATGCTGCATCGTCGCGCGTCATGCTAAACGAAGTCAAGGCGTGCAGAGATTTTCGGTTGCGGACGTATCCAGCTGGTGCCACAATTCGTTTCATATGAAAGAAAGGAAGGGGAGGGGCATGGCAAACCTACTTGTGAAAGGCAAATATGTGCTGAATCCGGCAGAACCAGGAAAAAAACTAGGTGCTGCAAGACGCGGCAGTCGTTATAAATGGGACAAACATTGTCGCCGTCGGTGCGTACACACAGCTCAAACAACACTATCCCAATCATCGAGAGATTGGTTCAAACGTGCACCTCATCATGCCGGGTTTGGTGAACGTCCATCACCACGGCTGGGGCCTCAGCGCGATACAGCAAGGAGCGTTGGACGATACCCTAGAGCCATGGATCTATGATCTCTTAATGCTCAAGTCTCCGACGAACGTCTATCTCGATACGCTGTACGGGAATATCAAGCTGCTCGAATCCGGAGTGACGACGGTGTTGCACAGTCACTTTTGCCGGACTGCTCACTACGAAGACGAGGTCAACGCGACCCTCAAAGCGTATGAGACCTCAGGCCAGCGTGTTGCCTTAGCTCTTGAGGTCATGAACCAGCATCCTTTTGTGTACGACGATGATTGGTTTATGCAGCAGCTCAGCGGAGACCTGCGCAAGCAGGTAGAGGCTGTTCTGAATTCCCGTCTACCCATGCCGCTCAATACGTATATGCGTATGGTGGAGCGATTCTATGCAGAACGACATCAGGAGGGAGCGGCCAAGGTTAAAATTCTCTACGGTCCGATTAATTCCGTATGGACCACACCGGATATTCTAGAAGCCATAGGCGAACAGGTTCAAAGAGGGCGCGGGCTGCACATCCACGTGGTCGAAACGCCGTATCAGTCTGAATATTTTTTTAAGAATTACGGCAAGAGCAACGTCGCCTGGATGCATGATATGCACATGCTTGGTCCAAGGACATCTTTTGCGCATGCGGTATGGACCACGAGCGATGACCTGGCACTCATGGCCGAGACAGGAGTAACCGTATGCCATAACCCCAGCTCGAATCTTCGCCTGCGGAGCGGTATTGCGCCGGTAGCGTTTATGAAAGAGCGCGGCGTGAACGTGGGGATTGGGACTGGCGGCGGAACGATCAACGATGACGACGACATGGTTCAAGAGATGCGTGTGGTCGCTAAACTGCACCGCCTGCCCCGTTCGACATCGCCCTGGGTCAACTCTCACGATGTCATTCGTATGGCGACCGTAAATGGGGCCCAGGCTGCGCTGCGGGGAGAGCATATCGGAAAACTCGAACCGGGCCGGGTTGCTGACATTATCCTTGTTAACCGGCAGACAATGACCCAGCCCTATCTTTCGCCCGATATCCATATGGCCGACGCTTTTGTTTACCGGGCCAAGGGGACGGATGTAGAGACGGTGATTATTGAAGGCGAGATTGTGATGGAAAACCGCAAGCACCTGCGTTTCAACAAAGAGGACGTGCTCGAACAGCTCCGCGAGGCCGCCTCTCAGCCGTCTACTGAAAATGATCTTCAGCGGGCTGACCTCTTCCGACAATGCCGGCCGGTGTGTGTGGAATTTTTGAATCGATATTTAGATTACGAGCTTGCTCCGCAGTATGTGCTGAATCGGATGTCGTGAGAAAAAGGGTGGACGGCTGTACAGGGCAAACTGAATCGACGATTCCGCCTGGCGGTAAAGTCGTCGTCATTGGCGCTGGCTTCAGCGGGATTGCAGCGGCGCGCGCTCTGAAAAAAGCGGGCTATGATGTAACCATACTCGAAGCACGAGACCGCATCGGAGGCCGCGTCTGCACGGATCGACGTTTTGAGACTCCGCTAGACCTGGGGGCGTCTTGGCTACATGGGGGACCCGGGAATCCGCTCAAGTCAGTCGCCAAAATACTGGGAGTAAAAACCAGGGTCAGTGACTATAGAAACCTTGCCGCCTATCGTTTAGATACCTTGGGCAGGTTACCCATCCGGCGGGAAGATCTTGAACACGAACGTGCGCGACTGGACTCCGCTCTCTACCGCAAGAACGTGTGGCCGTATTTCTCGACCATGCTGCGTCGCTGGCTCGGACTCGCTGGAACGCGGGTGTCTGTTGCCGATGTCTTGAAAAAACTGTCTATCCACCCAACCCCAGCCGGACGATTTGCTGCATGCAGAATAGAGAAAGGGGTAGAGGGGATCTATGCTGCGCCCGCGTCAGAACTTGGTTTTGCCAATCTCCTATACGAATCGGCAACGGACCCAGGAGGGCAGAGTCTGCCGCAGGGAGAGCAGTTTGTCCTTGGTGGCATGGATGCCCTGATAGAGCACTTTGCTGAAGCGTTATCGGTTCAATTCGGCCAAACGGTGAAGCGGATTTCGTATGGAGCGAAGGGCGTTCAAATTGAGACCGAACGAGAAGTTTTTTCGGCGGATGGGACTATTGTGACCGTCTCTATTGGTCTGTTGCGGTCGGGCCGTCTCAGCTTTGATCCCGAGCTGCCCCAATCTCACCAGACTGCCCTATCACGTATGGGCATGGGACTGCTCAATAAAGTGATCCTGCGTTTTCCTCGCGTGTTTTGGCCTGAAGAGGCGGACTTTCTGTTCGTGTGTGGTGATACGTTGTGTCCTTTCTATGTCAACTTTGCCGCGTATGCTGGTGTCCCGATTCTAGTCGGTCTTAGTGGTGGGACAGCCGCCCATGAAATTGAGGAGTTGTCAGATCAGGCCATTGTTGCACGGCTTTGCAAAGAGTTGTCCGGAATCATGGGGAATGCCGTCCCCGAGCCAATTGATATCATTGTCCAACGTTGGCGTTCTGATCCGTTTGCTCTTGGGTCGTATGCATATTTGCGTGTCGGGGCGAACGGGGGAGAACCCCAAATCCTTTCCACGCCAGTGGCCGGTCGAGTCTTCTTTGCTGGGGAAGCCTTGCACCTGCATGACCCTGGAACGGTGCACGGCGCGTACTGGTCAGGCCAGCGCGCGGCTCGGCAGGTGCAGGGGGAGGTGGAGGGGTAGAAGCCAGTGTATCTCACCCGAATGAGATGCGCCCTTACTCATCCTTTCCGCCCCCAACTACAAACAGAGGACAAAATCCCGACCTTTAGGAGGAACGCAAACGCAAGACGAAGTGAGGCTATGAAACGGCAGAATTCTGCTCCGGTTCTTATACTTTTCATTCTTCTCATTCTGGGCTACTGCTTGGTGCCGGTCGCTGACGCGACAATTTATAAATGGGTGGATGAGAATGGAGTGCTGCACTTCGGTGATACCCCATCGCAAACTATGCAGCCGCAGGTACAGATTGAGTTAGTGCCGCCCTCTCAGGCATATTCGCATATTGAGAGACCGCAAGCGAAAAAGAGGCAGCTGAAGCCGGTTTCGAAGAAAATGCCCGCAGGCAAGCAAGAGCCTCAAGTCTATAGCCAGGCTGAGGTGGAACTGTACACCACCAGTTGGTGCCATTACTGTAAAAAGGTGCGCGCGTTTTTTAACGGGCGTGGCGTTCCTTTTTATGAATATGATATTGAAATCGACGCAGAGGCGGCCGTTCGTAAAGAAGAGATCGATGGCCGCCCCGGGGTCCCGTTTGCCCTGGTGAACGGACAAGCGATTCATGGCTTCTTGCCACAGGCGTATGAGCAAGCCTTGCAGGCCGGATTGCCATGAACTACCAAAGCTGTTCCACTCTGTTCGGCCTTCCACTGATACACATTACCACCGGACGAACGCCGCAGTCGGTTAATTCGTAAGTGTCGTAAGCGACTGTCTCTGCTGCGCTGTGTCTACGACAGACCGTCTCCCTTAACAATCGCGCTCCCCCTGGGTTCCTACCCATGCTAGGCTGCTGGCATCTTTCTAGGCATTGCCGGGCATTGCGAGGGACCGCAAC
>CAUZQN010000112.1:0-7276 GCA_963581605.1 uncultured Binatia bacterium (SeqCode) | reverse complement strand
CTGGAGAAAACGGAGATCCTTATGACAGTAGAGAGATATAAAGCGCGGGGAAACTGTAGACGAGGGGCCCCGAACCGCTTCTGAGCGATCAAAAAGACGCGTGGAAAAGCAACCGGACGTTTCGCTTCCGGAGCCCGTTCCTCATATCCTTGTCGTTGATGACGACGAACTCATTCGTCAACAGATTGAGCGTCTGTATGTCCAGAGTGGCTGTAGCGTCTCTCCTGTAGCGACGGCGGAAGACGCGCTTGAGCGCCTCGAAGCCAAGGATATCGACCTCGTTGTTACCGATATAAAACTCCCGGGATTGAGTGGTGTAGAACTGACTGAACGTATCCAAGAACTCTACCCCGATATTCCTGTGGTGGTAATTACCGGCCACGCAGGGATCGAAAATGCGGTCGAGGTCCTCAAACTCGGCGCAACCGACTATATTGTCGAGCCATTTCGTGCAGCCGCGATTCAGGAATCGACCCGAGGAGTATTAGAGAAATCCAGCGCCTTTATTGACATCCGGCACGTCAGACGTATTCTGAAAGGCCGCTACGAATTTGGGGGCAGGCTGAGTAAGACCCCGGAGATGCACCGGGTGTTTGAGGTTATCCGCCTGGTTGCGGGGACTGATGCGACCGTTCTAATCGAGGGCGAAACCGGGACGGGAAAAGAGCTTGTTGCCAACGCTATTCACCAGCAAAGCGCGCGGCGGAGCGGACCGTTTATTTCGATCAATTGTGCCGGCTTTCCGGAAACCCTGCTTGAGAGCGAGCTCTTTTGGTACGAACGGGGCGCGTTTACCGGAGCAGACCAATCCCGCCCAGGGAAGGTCGAACTCGCGAATAGAGGAACGCTTTTTCTCGATGAGATCGAGAGTATTCCGTTGGCCATGCAAGCGAAACTTCTGCTCGTCTTACAGGATCAAAAGGTTCAGCGCCTCGGCTCAACGAAGCGCGTACAGATCGATATGCGCGTCATTGCAGCGAGTAATATTCCGCTTGCACAACTGGTTGAAACAGGCGAGATGCGAAACGATTTCTACTACCGTATTAACGTGGTGCCGATTCAGCTCATTCACTTGCGGCAACGGCGTGAGGATGTCCCTTTGCTTGTCCAGGATTTCCTGCAGCACCATCAAGTGGCCCTCCAAAGAGGGATCCGGAGTGTTTCACGACACGCTATGGACCAGCTTATGCAGCATGCCTGGCCGGGCAATGTGCGGGAAATGCAAAATATCTTAGAGCGTGCAATTGTTCTGGCCAGCGGGAAAGTGATTGAAAACGTCGACTTGCCTGACAGGCGTCCCGCACTGGCGGGCAATGGGCAGCCCAATGAGCCCACATCCCTTTCGCTTCGCCAGTGGCTTGCAGAACAAGAGAAGTTTTACCTCGCGCAACAGCTTGAGGCGTGTGGGGGGACAATCGGACTGACGGCAAATGTGTGTGACGTTGATGTGAAAACGCTCTACAGAAAGATGCAGGTGCATGGCCTGGATAAGAAACAGTTCCGATCAGGGGACAGTAACGAATCCGAAAAATCTGATGAGGTGGAGATTGTGTGACCACGCGGACTCTCCGCTTGCGTGAAAGAGCCACTCCTGTGTGCTTTACGTTTCCTTGCCCTTTGCAAGGAGCTCCGTTGGAGCGAAGGTGGCGATCATACCCGACGGGCCGTATGTATTTTTGCGGCTTGGTGGGCATCTGGGGAATAACCGTTACTCTGCCTTTGGCGTGTCTCGGAGTATATGCATCATCGGTGTGTGAGGGGCCAGTGCAATCACCTATCCTTATGATCGACTATCCTGCGGAATCAAGATGATATTTTTCAATCTTCCGGTACAGCCGCTGGCGGTCAATATCGAGCAGGCGGGCGGCTTCGTTCTTATTACCGTGTCCCCGACGCAGGGCGGTTGATATGAGTGACTTTTCCATAGCCTCCAGGGAAGGCAGGTCGGCCCAGGCATCAAAGTGAGACGCTGGCATCTCAAACCCGGCAATGAGATCCGGGAGATCGGCCAGCGTAGTCTCCTGACTTTGACTCAACGCGAACATCCGCTCGATCACATTTTGTAACTCTCGAATATTGCCCGGCCAGGGATAGGCAACAAGCTTGTTCAGGGCGTCGGCTGTCAGTCGTTTGGGTTCGACTTTATACTCCGTACTGAACCCGGCAATCAGATGATCGACCAGGAGCGGAATGTCGTCGCGTCGTTCCCGCAGCGGCGGAAGATGAATCGGGACGACGTTCAGACGATAGAACAGGTCCTTACGAAACGTTCCAAGAGCAACCGCTTCTTCGAGATCGGTATTACTCGCCGCAATGATCCGTACATCAATCTTGACCGGACGGCTCACGCCTAAAGGTGTGATCTCCCGCTCTTGAATGACACGCAAGAATTTGACCTGTAGAGCGAGCGGGATCTCCGCAATTTCGTCGAGAAAGAGGGTGCCGCCACTGGCAGCTTGAAAGACGCCGTCATTATCTGCAATCGCTCCGGTAAACGCGCCCCGCTTATGGCCAAAGAGCTGGCTGTCGAGCAGGGTTTCTGACATCGCTCCACAATTGATGGCAAGAAATGGTTGCTCTGCCCACGGGCCTTTCAGGTGAATGGTACGGGCGACCAATTCTTTTCCAGTACCACTCTCCCCCGTCACCAGCACGGTACTTTTGTTGCCACTAACCGCGCCTATCGTGGTATACAGGCGACGCATCGGCGCGCTCTGTCCGATGAGTTCGCCGAAGCGTTTATAGTTCTGGACCTCGCGCCGTAACTGGGCAAGCTCTCGGCGCAGGCGGCGTGTTTCGACCAGCTTCTCGACCTTGAGTAATAGCTCATCCGGGTTGCAGGGTTTGGTGAGATAATCGGTAGCCCCACGCTGTATGGCTTCGACAGCGCTTTCAATCGTGCCGTGTCCTGTCAGCACAATGACCGGACACTCGCAGGCGCGCGCACGCATCTCATGCAGGAGTTGCATGCCGTCCATGACCGGCATCTTGAGGTCGGTGATGACGACGTCGAAATTCGTCTGATCGAGCAGGCGCAGCGCCTCTTGCCCATTACAAACAGCCTCTACCGTGTAGCCTTTGCGATGCAGAATCTTTGCCTGCATCTTGGCCATATTGCTTTCGTCTTCGACGAGGAGGATGTGTCCCTGCATACGAGCAGTCTCGATAGCGCAACCTAGGAGAGCACCGGCGGTGTCGTGTCCGGGGGTGAATTTTCAAAAACGGACGATTCGTTGGCGCATGGGCAGGGAAGCTCTATCAGAAACGTCGTACCGTGGTTCACATTGCTCTGAACAGAGATATTTCCTTGGTAGCGCTTAATCACCGAATGGACAATGGATAAGCCCAGTCCGGTGCCCTGTCCGGGCTCTTTTGTCGTAAAAAATGGATTGAAGATACTGTTCAGCTGATGCTCGGGAATACCGACTCCTGTATCACTGAATTCAATCGACACATGATTCTGGGCGTTCCGTTTGGTGCGTAAGCGCAGCTCGCCTCCGTCAGGCATGGCTTGGACCGCATTGGTAATAAGATTCAGAAAGACTTGACGTAGGGCATTTTGGTTGGTCAGACAGCTGCCGACATCGCCAAAGTGCGTCACGACTTGGACGTTATGTGTCTCCAAATATTTGCGCATGAGCTGGAGCGTTTTCCCTAGCAGATCATCCAGGCTGACCTCTTCCATGTCGGTCCCACTCTCGCGGGAGAACTCTAGGAGGTTGGTGATAATTTCCTGCGCGCGGCTAATTTCTCCTTTGGCAATGTGCAGATCTTCCTGAATATCCGGGTTCGTTGTGTCTGTGATCTGACTGAGGTCATATAACGCATTACGAATGATGCCGAGTGGATTGCGAATTTCGTGCGCAATCCCAGCTGCGAGCTGCCCAATAGCCGCCATTTTTTCTGACTGAATGAGCTGGCTTTCTAACTGGCGTCGAACAGAGATATCAACATAAATCCCTTGAATTGTTTTTTCTCCGCGATGCTCAAGAGCGCCAAAATAGACCGAAACCGGAACAACGCCCTCCGCCTTCTTTGTCAGCAGGCGCAGATCCTCCCAGCCCAGATAGCCTTGTTTTAAGGTCTCGTGATAGAGCTGCTGGACTTGCTCTCTCTCCTCCGGCGGATGCAGGTCCCAGATTGCCTTTCCGGCAAGCTCTGTCTGGGACATTCTCGTCACTTTTTCAGCTTCTTTATTAGCCTGCTGAATGGTGCCGTCCTGACCGCTAATCTGAAAAATCGGGGCTGGAGAATAATCAACTAATTTGCGGTGACGCTCCTCTTCGTCTCGCAACGCCTCTTCCCGTGCCTCGACGAAAAAGTCAGTGATGTGCAGAATACGCTCATAGAATTCTTGATCCAGCAAGGTAAGTAACGCGACTAACTTCTTTCGATTTTTGGCATACGCTTCCCGCAAACGCTCAACAATGAGTAGGCGGATTTTCATCTGGCTGGCAAGAAAACGGGAGGCAGGAAAAAGCGAGATAAATCCTTGCCGGGCATGTTGGCGCAGATACTCGTAAGTCTGCGTATCATCCGGGTTCTCGATATGCTGGGCCCAGCGCCGTAGGGCGGCCCCCATGTCGTTCCTGACTTCGGGAACCTGTTCTATCGCGATAGGAAAAGTCTGGGCAATAAGGGCAGCCCATTCCTGCACGACGGCCGTCTCGTGGTCGCGCAAAAATGCGGCAAGCTCGGTCCGCAGGGCACTTTCTTCGCGGGGAAAATCAAGTAACTTACACCCCCGCATATAATGCTCGATGCGGGCCAAATGTTCCGTCAAAGATTCTTCAAAAAAAGATTGCATATACGCGCTCCCATTTTTCTCCCCCTAGCGCCTCCACTGCCTTGTGGCAATCCCCCTTCTCTCTTGCCTCTACTTCATTTTCTCTATTCGTCTCTATATGCTGATCACGCTGGGTCGAGACACAGGGAGCCGACGGGGCGCGTCTCCTGCTGAGACTTTTTGGGTTGCGAAGTGTTCAATGAAACAGCAAGAGAGGCGCTCGCCACACGACGATCCTGACGTGCAGCTCATGCTCCGCTTCCAGAATGGGGAGGAGGGCGCGTTTCAGCAACTGTTTAACAAACACGCTGCGTCGGTGGTGAATTTTGCTTTTCGCTTTCTTGGGAATCGCGCCCGTGCCGAGGAGATTGCGCAGGATGTGTTTTTGCAGGTGTATCGCTGGCAGGAGCGGTATGAGCCTAAGGCAAAGTTCTCGACTTGGTTGTTTAAGATTGCCAATAATCACTGCCTAAACGAAGTGCGGAGAGGGGAATATCGTGTCAGTATTGATACGCTAGACCAGCCTCATGACGGTGAAGACGAGGCCCCCACACGGGCACTTCCGGACCAAGAGGGCTGGCCGGGTGACGAACTCTTGGCAGCTCAGGAGACGGCGGATAGAATAAAAGATATTCTTGGTCGTATCCCGGACACGCAACGGACCGCCCTGTTATTGAGCCGGCTCGAAGGGCTATCATATCAAGAGGTGGCAGGCGTGCTCGGCTGTACTGAGAAAGCAGTGAAAAGCCTCGTTTTTCGAGCTACGCAAAGTCTCCGAGTTGGACTCAAAGATACACTGAACACATCATGAGTCATCCTCTACAAGAAGATCTTGTTGCCTACAGAGATAGTGAACTCTCCGCATCGAAACGCGTGCAGATAGCCGCGCATCTTCGTAGCTGTATGGCCTGTACGCAAGAGAGCATCCAGCTTGGACGTGTTGAGGCAGCGTTGGCCAGCTTGGAACGCGTCTCCCCATCGCCAGATTTTGCTGTGACATTTTGGAAACGTCTCGAGCAGGAAGGAAGACGCGAGCCCGAGATTCTGGACGAACGGGCGAGCGGGTGGTGGCATATAGGGGAGTTTGAGTGGTTGACGAACTGGCAGATCGGATCTGTTGTTGCTGCAGCTGCAAGTCTGCTGATTGTTGTCGGCTACTTCCTCTCCGGCTCGTTTATTTCACAGCGCTCCACTCATCTCACCCCGACAACGCCGCTGGCCCAGCAAGCGTCGATTGCTAAGCAAGCGCGCCCAAACATCCCGGCCCAAGTGCAGCAAGAGCCTCAGCTCTTTATTGACTATGCGATTCTTGCCAGCCTCGACAAATTTTCGTATTTTGATGAGATTCCGACTTTTCCCTATATGGAAGGGATAGGAGGGGGGCCCAGCGGGCTGGACATTCCCTCCGCACTGCGAAGGGATCCAAGTTTCTTCATGCATTACCAGCTTTTGAAAAAGATGGAACAATTACAATATTTAGAGTCTGTTCTTGACACCTCCGGAAGTGGAGGAGCAAGCCAGCATAGCTAGTAGAGCGGGAAAGAAGAGATTTGTGGTGCGTCCTGTCGCTTTTGGAAAAATAGTCCTCGTCCTTGTAGCCATCGTAGTGCTGTGTAGCGGAGCCTTGGCCCAAGGACGGCCTCAGGTTCTTGTCCGCAACTGGGACGAATTATCCCAGGACGAACGCTCACGAGCGCTTGAGAACTACCAGCGCTTCCGCCAGCTGTCTCCCGCCGAACAGCACAGCCTCGAAGATAAGTATAAAAAATGGCAGAGCCTGCCCGACACAGAAAAAGATCGAATCCGACGCAACTACGAGCTCTACCTGCAAATGCCCAAAAGCCAAAAAGATAATTTTGAGCGCCTGTATGAAGAATGGCGCTCAAAATCCCGCTGAAGCGTGGCCTGCAGTCGCCGCTCTTTAACGATAGCCCGCGGCCTGTAAATTAAACAGCTCTGCGTAGCGACCGGCCTGAGTAAGCAGCTCATCATGTGTCCCCATTTCCAGCGTCTGCCCGTTGTCTAGAACGAGAATCCGATCAGCCATCCGCACGGTGGAAAAGCGGTGCGAGATCAGGATGGCGGCCTTGCCGCGGGTCAGGTCAGCAAAACGTTGAAACACTGCATGCTCGGCCCGTGCATCTAAGCCCGAGGTTGGCTCGTCTAGAACGAGCACTTGTGCTTCACGCATATACGCCCGTGCAAGCGCAATCTTTTGCCACTCTCCACCTGATAACTCGACCCCAGAGGCAAAGCGTTTCCCTACGATCTGGTCATACTTATCCGGTAGCTTCTGTATGACGGCATCGGCTTGACTCCGCTCCGCGGCCAGAGCAATGCGCGGTCGGTCTTCACGGGCGTCTATTCTCCCGACGGCGATATTGTCTGCCGCCGTCATCTGATAGCGGACAAAATCCTGGAAAATGATACCAATCTCTTGTCGCAGTTCGTGTAGGTCATATTCCCGGAGATCATAACCATCGAGAAGAA
>CAUZQN010000111.1:0-7306 GCA_963581605.1 uncultured Binatia bacterium (SeqCode) | reverse complement strand
GAATAAAAGTCATGCTGCGAGCGTTAGAAGGATTTCGTGTGCTGGACCTCTCACGCATATTGGCCGGGCCGTTCTGCGCCATGCTGCTGGGAGATCTCGGGGCTGAGGTGATCAAAGTAGAACGACCCGGAAGCGGTGATGATACGCGCGCCTGGGGGCCGCCGTTTACCGGTGGAGAGAGTGCTTATTATCTGTGCGCTAACCGAAATAAAAAAAGTATCACCGTCAACCTGAAGTCGGATACTGGTCGTAAGCTCATCCGTCGTCTTGCCCAAAGCAGCGATGTCCTGATCGAAAATTTTAAGGCTGGGGAAATGGTCTCGCTTGGGTTGGGCTACGAGCACCTCAAGCAAGAAAACGAGGGCCTGGTCTACTGTTCGATTACCGGCTACGGCCAGACAGGTCCGGATAGAGACTTGCCCGGTTACGATTTCATTATTCAGGGCCGAGGCGGAGTGATGAGTATCACCGGAGAAGCGGACGGTGCGCCGATGAAAGTCGGTGTAGCCATCACCGATATCACTGCCGGTTTATTTGCGGCCAATGCGATACAGGCCGCACTGTTGGCCCGCACGAGAACGGGCAGCGGCCAAGCGATTGATATTGCCCTGTTGGATGTACAAGTCAGCTGGCTGGCGAACGTCGCCAGTAATTATTTGGTGTCAGGAAACCGACCGCGCCGCTACGGCAATGCCCATCCTTCGATTGTGCCGTATGAGTCTTTCCAGGCGCAGGACGGCTCTTTCTGTTTGGCTGTCGGCAATGATGCACAGTGGCAAAAACTGTGTCAGCTCATCGAACGGCCGGAACTGGCTAATGATGAACGCTTTGCGACCAATCCGGCCCGCGTGCAACATCGCGACGTGATTATTCCGCTGCTGCAAGATGTTTTTCGCTCTCGCGAGGTGCAGTTCTGGTTGCGGCATATGCGGAATGCCGGTGTTGCCTGTGGGCCGATTCAGAGTGTTGACGAGGTCTTCGCCGACCCACAAGTCCGTGCGCGCGATATGCGGGTGTCCCTGCCCCATCCGACTGCCGGCGCGGTCCACGTAACGGGCTCACCGCTCAAGCTGTCCGCCACGCCGGTCGAATATCGGTTGCCACCGCCTTTGCTGGGCGAGCATACCGAGCAGATTCTGACGGCTCTGCTCGGTTATTCGGCACAAGATGTGGAGCGTTTGCGACGTGAAGATGTTGTTTGAAATTACCGCCGGCCTTCGGTCAGCTTGTTAATGTCGTAGCGTTCCTCAATTTCATCGATTGTGAGCTCTGGATAGACAATCGTATAGGCTGAGAAGATGGTGGCCTGTTCTTGTTTGACATCGACAATGCTAAAGCCAATATTGCGTGGCAGATTCTTGCCGCGGTCGACCTCTGGTTGGCTCGCGTCTTCAGACCAGCCGTGCAAGAGGTCGATGACTTTCCACAACACACCTTCCCGGTCAAAAACCAGCACCATAGAGGTCTCATACGTCTCGGCGTCCCAAAAATAAATTTTACTGCCGTAGTTGCGTGCTGCGGTCGGCGTTTGTTCAACCACGGCACATAGACGGAGTTCCCAGCGGTCGTTGGGCAGCCAGCCGTTGGGTCCGTAGAAACGCGCATACGGGTTGCGCGAATTCATAACGTGCAAGAGTACCTTCCAGCCTAGAAACTTCCAGGTATGGTCGAGAATGCGACCGGAGAATCCGGTGAAGTCATCGAGCGTCATGTCTGTCCCTGCGATTGAATCGTCCCGCTCGTGGGTAGACAGTCTTCGGACCTTGTGCAGTTGGGGGAGGAAGCCCCACGCGTCGTCTAGCTTGCGGGGATCGTCGTAGCGATAGATCATAAACCGCTGTCCACGGACATCGTACGGTTCTAGGAACTCGACATAGTCCTTGTATTCAAATCGGCCGGCATCATCGACCGGTAGGAGATAGCCTTGCTGGGATAGCTGAGCCAAGTGGTTATGGTAGGCGCGCTGGTATAACGCGACGAGATGCCGAATGACTTTGCCTCCGCCCTGCATAAGATCATCCGGGAAACCGGACAGCCTGGAGGCTTTTCCCCCCTTGGCGATGAGTGCACCCACATAGCGTTCCACATTCATCCCGTAGTACTGCCAGCGGTAATTGAAATTCCAGGCTGCTTTCAGCCCGGACAGCGGGTCGTCTGGGTTGATGAGAGCCCGAGCGAAAGGTCGTCCGGCAATATAGTTTTCGAGCGCACCGTCCGCAGCAAGCTGGGTTTGATTTGCATACTGCTCAGTCGCAGCCAGGTAGTCGGGGTGAGGCGGGTAATGTCCGGTTGGTGCAACGGAAAACGCAACCTCTGGGAAATTATACTCGTCTATATAGCGTGGGGGGAGAAAGGGTCGGAGCTTGTCGAGGTCGGCCTGCTTGAGTATGTCGCCCTCTTTGAATTGAGGGATGCTATCCAGGTTCATCGCGATCCATTGCTGGATATCTTCTCGGGTCGGGAGACTCTGGCCTTGTGAGTTGACCTGGTTCGCAAACACTAGGCCGACAACGAGGACGCTACAAAAGAGAAGGACCAAAACTGTCTTTTTCATATATGTGATATCCTCTCAGTCCAACGGTATTGGCATCAGCCTAGCCGAGCCCTCGAACCACCGCAAGGATAGAACGCGGTGGTGGCGCGGTATTCCCATATACGTTCTCACCCCCGTTCTTACAGACGTTCTCGATTGTCTCGCAGCCCCCAAGCTGCTCCCATCACTCCTACCAGGGCAACGCCAGCAGCGCATGAAAACATGACCGTGAAATTTGTATAGTCCAGCACGAGACCGAGAAGAATACTGCTGAGTCCCACACCCACGTCGAATGCGCCCATCAACGTGGCAAGGGCGAGTCCGCGTTCGTGAGGTGTTGAACGATCAACCGTGAGCGCCATGATGGCCGGCTGCACGACGCCAAACCCCAAGCCTTGTAAAACCGCGCTGGATAGTATGCCGGTCATAGAAGAAGAGAAGGCCAGGGTAATCATGGCGGCAGTCAGGCATGCCATACCCGGAATGACGACCGCCGCACGACCAAAGCGGTCGGACCAGCGTCCGGCAAAGGGACGTGAGATGACGACGACAAGAGAGTAGAGGGTGAAATAGATGCCTGGATTACCAAAATTATGGGCTTTGGCAAAAAGAGGCAGAAACGAGACGACCGCGCCAAACGTCACGGTCATACACACGGCAATGAAGCCGGGAAAGAGGGCTGCCCGGCTCACCCATTGGGCAGGTTGTTTCTCGGTGTGATCGGGGGCCGGGGGCCGCGTTGGCTCCTGTAAGGACCGCGAGAGCAGCAGACTTCCGAAAGCCAGCGCCGCGCAAATCCAGAAGAGGGTATCATAACTAATATGTCCGATGAGCATGGCGCCCAGGGCTGGGCCTATGGTCATCGCGAGATTGAGCGACATGCCGTAATAGCCCATGCCTTCGCCACGCCGGCTAGGCGGTGCAATATCGGCAACAAACACACCCGCAGCCGTGGTGTAAGCGGCAATTCCGAACCCGTGGAAAAACCGCAGACCCAGCATGACAGGCACAGATTCGGCCTGGGTGTATAGAGCCGGGGCAAGACAATAGAGCGCCGCACCAATACTGAGAACGGTCTTACGGCTCCACTGATCGACCAGTCGTCCTGACAGGGGTCGAGCGAGCAGGGCCGAGACGGCAAACACTCCCATGATGAGGCCGACCTGAGAATCTGCTCCATGCAACTCCTCCACAACAAACACCGGCAGGACGGCGAAAAGGAGGAACATACTCGCGGCAAACAGAAAGGTCCCGATACACAGTAAAATGAAATTCCGGGTGAAGAGAACTTCGTTAATGTGCTGTGAAGGGGACTCGGGCTGGGACGGCTGGTGTGATGTGGGCGACTCTGGCACGGCGGCTGAGTCTATAGGCGTAGCAGAGAGGGGGCAAGGACGGGACCCTGAGCTTTCGGCACTGCGCGATGAGCCCATGATGCGATGATGGGTTGATGAGATGATGCGGCTACAGCATGATATCTCCACCGTTGGGACTTAAGCATTGCCCGACAAAGTGGCGCGATTCGTCACAGGCAAGAAAGACATAGGCTGGGGCGATCTCGTCCACACTGGCTAAGCGGCCTTTGGGGATGCTGGCGCGGATAGCTTCGAGCGCTTCCTTGCCGATGCCGTCTAAGATGGGCGTCTGCGTCGCCCCTGGGGCAACACAATTCGCGTTGATATTGCGGGTGCCGATTTCGCGCGACAGCGAGCGGGTAAACGCAATGATGGCCGCCTTTGCGGCGCAGTAATGACTCAGGCCCGGCGAGCCGAGATAGGCAAGCTGAGAGGCCGTGTTAATAATCTTGCCATACTCTTGTTTATACATAATAGGCAGGACGAGGCGCGTACACAGGAAGACACTGCGTAGATTCACGGCCAACATCTGATCCCACATGGCAACCGGCATATCGCCTATTGTTGCGGCAGTGGCAATGCCGGCGTTGTTGACCAACACGTCTATCCGTCCATAGGCCTGCATGGTTGTATCAATGAGACGTTGTACTTCGTCTTCTTTTGATACGTCTGCTTGTATCGCAATAGCCCGCCGGCCGAGTGCTTCGATGTCGGCTTTTACGGCAGCCGCATTGTCAGCCTGCGTGGCGTTCGGATAGTTGATGGCGAGATCAGCGCCTTCTTTTGCAAACGCGAGCGCGACGGTTTTTCCTATGCCACTGCTTGAGCCGGTGACTAAGGCATACTTGTTGTCGAGTTTACCCATGGGTCTCTCCTCAAATACGTGTTGACCGGTTCGTAGGGGCGACCGGCCGGTCGCCCCTGCACATACATTTAAATGGGCTTATTTTTCACCTGCATAGCGACCAGTGTTTGGTCTGTTTTCTCAAATAGCAGTTGCACGGCAGTCTCTACATCAAAGACCTGCGGTGCCTCGAAACGTGCCCCGATTGCTGCCTTGAGAAATGGATAGCGGCCTGTCCAGGTTGCGAGCTGCGGGGGGCCTTGGTCTTCGGATTGGTGCGCCTGCCACTGGAGCACTTCGTCTGCGGTTCGTAAATACGCCATGATGGTACTCACATACGGACGCATTGCGTGGGGCGTTGTTTCTATCTTTTCCTGAACATGTTTTGCAAAGGATTGAAACTCGGCATGGTAGGTTGGATAGTCTGGTCCTGTGTAGGCCAGGTCGAGTAACGACCGCAGTGCTACGGCAATATCGCGGTGTCCGGTTAATGACTGGTCGCTCAGCTGGTCGCACGACAAAGGCCAGAGCAGGATAAAGCCGAGAAGTGTGACCCAGAGATTCCTTACTACTCTAGGGGTGTCGCTCATGGCAAATAAAGAAACCCTATGCCGCGACTTTCTTCACCCCATTCGTCTCCCAGCCTTGCGGTAGCTTGGGTGCCGTCGGTGGCTCAAGTCCCGTCTCCTCTTTGCAGCGAGCGAGCAGTTCCTCCAAGGGAGGGCCGAAATCAAACGTTTGTCGCTCGCCTCGGCTCGCTGCTATCTCCTCCCGAAGTGCCCGTGTTGCGGCGGCCTCTATGTCATGTGTCTCCGGATCAAAGACGACGCCATAGTCGGACTTCGCCTTTTCAACCGAAACCAGCTCACGGATCACATCGATACGAACTTTTTCGACGTCTCGTTCAAGCGGATCGCCCCATCCGCCGCCGCCGGCAGTTTGGAAGATGAGTTGATCGCCGGGCTCCACTTTGATCTGATCGCATTTTGACGGCAGAACCGTACGCGAGCCGTCAGCGCGGACGAGGATCTTGGTTGAGCGCATACCGGGTTTTCCGCCGAGAATACCCCACGGCGGGGTGAGCCAGCGATCATCATGAATAGCAATATCACCGGATTCGAGAAAGGTGTACCACTTGTCGATGCCATTCCCACCACGATGCCGACCTGCTCCCCCTGAGTCGATAACCGATGAGTAGCGGTCTACGCGCAGGGGACAATAGCTTTCGAGATATTCTGTGGGGATATTGGTAAACAGCGGCCACCAGGAATGGCCGTCCATGCCGTCACCAATAGGTCGGCCAGGAATGCCGCCATAGCCGATTTCCATAATGAAAAAGAACTTATCGTCTGCATCGTTGCCGCTATACAACAGGTGCGGGCTGGTGCCGTAGCCGGCCGCCGTTGTGAGTTCCGGACTCTTCTGGCCAAGACAGCCACCCATGACGTCGAACAATCGGGACAGGGCATGCGTCCGACAGCCTAAGGCTGCGGGGAATTTTGGGTGGAGTAGCGAGCCGTCTGGGATGCGGGCGTCGATGAGGTCATAAAACCCGTCGTTGAACATAATTTGCGGGTCGTAGACCATGATCAGATACACACCGATAAACATTTTGAACATGCCGGGGTTGAGGTAGAAGTTGACCGGACCCATGGCCTGTGGGTCAGTCCCGGCCCAATCAAAGATGGCCTTATCGCCCTCACGCCAGATGGTGAGTTTCATTTTGAACGGACCGTTTCCGCATCCATCGTCGTCAATATAATCTTCAAAGGACTGCGGCTCAGTGGAGATGTTCTTTTGAATGAGCGTTTGCACAGCGCGGTAGGTCCGATCCAGCAATGCCTGGCAGGCGGCCAGATAGGTGTCGCGGCCAAAGCGTTCGCACAGTTCACCCACCCGCTGTTCGGCAGTTTTACAGCCGGCCACAATGCCCATCAAATCCGAGCGATTCATTATCGGGATGCGGACATTGTTCAAAATGAGATCCAATACGCCTTGATTGAGTTCGCCTTTTTCAAACAGCTTGACAGGCGGGATGCGCAGGCCCTCGCCAAAGATCGAAGTGGCATTGGTTGGAAACGAACCCGGCAAAGGACCGCCCACGTCCATCTGATGGCCGAACATGGACGCCCAGCCGATAAGTTCATCACCGTCGAAGACCGGGACGAGTACGAGGAAATCGTTAATGTGAGAAATCGCACCGCCACATAAATAGGGGTCGTTGAGCAAAATCACATCGCCCGGAAAGAGCGGATGGTCAAAGCTTTCCATCATCTCACGAATATAGGAGCCAAACTGGCCGACGACCATGCGCCCATTCGGGTCACAGATCATGGGGAACTCGTCGTGCTGTTCGCGGATGACGGGTGACATGGCGGTGCGGAACAGCACCGCATCCATTTCGTAGCGGTAGTTCTTGAGCGCGCTTTCAATAATATCGAGGGTAACGGGGTCGATCTCGATATCCGGAATTCTAGCAATTTTTACATCACGCATGCTGGGCTCCCCTTTGTTATGCTGCGGGTCGAATCAAAATATTGGAATACGTATCTATCTCTCCAGCAAAGTTTGGCA
>CAUZQN010000110.1:0-7360 GCA_963581605.1 uncultured Binatia bacterium (SeqCode) | reverse complement strand
TTCCTTTCGAGGATTACGCACCTGGGATTTTCTCCCAGGGGAGTCCACTCTGTAAACCCTAACGACTCTTGGGACATGCTCTACTGTTCCCGTTCGCCAAACAGAGGCAGCTGGCTCCCCTTTGGGCGGCTCCCTAAGGGGAGCGGGTAGCGGCCGGTAAAGCAGGCGTCACAATAGCCGTTGCCCTGGCCGTTGAGGCCGGCATACATGCCGGCCTCACTCAGATAGGCCAGGCTATCGGCCGTCACATAGTGGCAGATCTCTTCTACGGAATGAGTCGCCGCAATCAGCTCCCGTCGGGTCGGGGTATCTACTCCATAAAAGCAGGGGCCAGTGGTCGGGGGAGAACTAATGCGTAAATGCACTTCGCTCGCCCCGGCGGATCGAATCATTTTGACGATTTTCTGACTTGTCGTTCCGCGTACAATCGAGTCGTCCACCACAACGACGCGCTTGCCACGCAAGACTTCGGCTAGCGCGTTCAGCTTGACTTTGACCCCAAAGTGACGGATGGACGATTGGGGCTCAATAAAGGTCCGGCCGATATAATGATTACGGATCAGACCCATTTCAAAGGGCAGCTTGGATTCTTCGGCATAGCCGAGAGCGGCGGGGGTTCCAGAGTCTGGAACGGGAATCACGACGTCCGCTGGTACGGGGGATTCCTTGGCAAGCTGATGGCCAAAGGCTTTCCGGGCTTGGTAGACGTTTTGTCCGAATATGGCGCTATCCGGCCGTGCAAAATAGACATGTTCAAAAATACACTGGGCTGAAGGCTTTTGCGGGAACGGAGAATGCGAAGTCATGCCGTGCGCGTCGAAGAGCAAAATTTCTCCGGCCTGGACATCACGTTCATATTCCGCACCAATCAGATCCAGGGCACAGGTCTCAGAGGCCACCACATAACCCGTGTGTCCCGCGTGCTTCAGCCGACCCAGCACCAGGGGCCGGAATCCGTGCGGATCACGTGCGGCGATCATATGGTCTTCGCTGAGAAACACGAGGGAATAGGCTCCTCGCACTTGGGCTAACGCATCGATAATACGGTCGATCGGCGTTGGTGCTGGTGAGGCGGCAATGAGGTGCAGAATGACTTCCGTATCAACTGTAGACTGGAAAATAGACCCGCTCGCTTCGAGCCGAGCACGCAGTTCTTCGGCATTGACGAGGTTCCCGTTATGCGCAATCGCCAACGAGCCATGCGTGTACTTCGCCAGCAGGGGCTGGCTATTTTTGATGGCGGTCGAGCCCGCGGTGGAATAGCGATTCTGCCCAATTGCACTCGGCCCCTCTAAGCGACGAATCAATTTTTCATCGAAAACGTCAGCCACCAGTCCCATCCCTTTGTGTGTCAGCAGGGTCTGGCCGTTTGATGAGGTAATACCTGCGGATTCTTGTCCCCGATGTTGGAGTGCGTACAACGACAGGTAAGCAAGATTGGAGGCTTCGGGGTGACCATAGATTCCCACCACCCCGCACTCCTCGTGAAAGCGATCGAACACCTCGTCAGCTTGGTCGTGCATCATGCTATCCCCTCCCCGCTTACGTGAGCTGACGGCCGAGAGCCGCTCGCCACTGGTTGCGTAAGGACGTTGCTGAAATTTTGAGATGGCCCGAAATTTCGAGTTCTGTTCCGCCGACTTCTCCCAAGACAGTATAGGGCAGGCTGTCTGCTTGTAGCAGTTCCTGGAGCCGGGGCCAGCGATCCGGCTGGACAGAGATAACGACGCGTGACTGACTCTCCCCAAAAAGCAAAGCGTCAGGGCGTAGGTCACCCTGCAGCGACACCCGAGCGCCAAGAGCGGAGTGAGGATTAGTTATGCAGGATTCCGCCAGCGCGACGGCTAGTCCGCCTTCTGCGACATCATGGGCAGAGGAGAAGAGACGTTCGCGA
Organism: uncultured Binatia bacterium (SeqCode); assembly: GCA_963581605.1. Taxonomy (GTDB): domain Bacteria; phylum Desulfobacterota; class Binatia; order Bin18; family Bin18; genus Bin18. The sequence continues at coordinate 5,466 of CAUZQN010000110.1, read as the reverse complement.
CTAGCCTGCAAGCAGAGCTGTTGCAACTGCTTCTCACGTTCCAGATCTAGCATAGGAGGAACGCCACGCTCTTGCTCGTGTATAATGGCCAGATACTCACTTGCGCCAAGTTCTTCGTGTGTTTCTCCTAACAACACTATAATGTCGCCTGCGTGTTTAAACCACTGGGTGACGTGCTGGGTGACATCTTCAAGAATACCGACCATAGCAATCGTCGGCGTCGGTGGAATAGCTCGCCCATCTGTCTCATTATAGAAGCTGACGTTGCCACTTACCACCGCTAGCTCAAGAGTCTCACACGCATCTCGGATGCCGTCAATTGCCTGAGTAAACTGCCACATGACCTCCGGTTTCTCAGGGTTGCCGAAGTTGAGGCAATCCGACAGGGCGATGGGCTTGGCACCGCTTACGGCAAGATTCCGGGCACTCTCCACTACTGCAATGGCCGCTCCGCGGTACGGGTCGAGCGCGCAGTAACGGCTATTGCAATTCACACTTATGCCTATGCCCTTGTCCGATTCTTTGAGTCGTATAATGGCGGCATCAGACCCCGGCTGAACAACCGTGTTGCCTCCAACAAGGGAATCATATTGGCGATAGACCCATTCTTTGCTGGCAATATTGGGTGTCGTTAGGAGCGTGCTCAGGACCTCAGCATAGTCCGTAGGTAAAGGGAGGGCTGTTAGGTCAAGCTGCTGCCGCTGAACTAAATCGGGAGGCTGTTCCGCACGACGTTCATAGACGGGGGCCTCTGAGGTAAGAGCTGGCACGGGAATGCGAACGACCTCTTCTCCGTGCCATATCGTCCGGAACAGCCCGTCATCGGTGACCTCGCCGATCACTACCGCCTGGAGGTCCCATTTGTCAAAGACGGCTTTGACTGCCTCTTCGCAGCCGTCTTTGGCCACAATAAGCATGCGTTCCTGCGACTCAGAGAGCAGGAGTTCATAGGGGGTTATCTCTTCTTCTCGCGTAGGGACATTATCGAGGGTCAGCACAATACCGGCTTCACCTCGGTCAGCCATTTCGACTGAAGAGCTGGTGAGCCCTGCCGCGCCCATATCCTGAATCCCGACAATAAGATCGTGCTGCATGAGCTCTAAGCAGGCTTCGATCAGGACATTCTCGGTGAATGGGTCGCCTACCTGAACGGCAGGGCGGAGTTCCTCGGAGCGCTCGTCGAACTCTCGTGAGGCGAGCAGGCTGGCACCATGTATGCCGTCTCGGCCGGTCCGTGAGCCGACATAGATAACCGGATTACCGACACCGGCCGCCCGGGCGCGAAAAATCCGATCCGCCCGTGCAATACCGAGCGTAAAGGCATTCACGAGAATATTGCTGTTATAGCCGGAGTCGAAGTAGACTTCGCCGCCCACCGTAGGCACGCCGACGCTATTGCCATAGCCGCCAATGCCCGCCACAACGCCTTTGACAAGCTGTGATGTGCGTGGGTGATCGATAGCACCAAAACGCAGAGAGTTGAGCGAGGCGACGGGCCGTGCCCCCATCGTAAAGATATCGCGTAAAATTCCGCCCACCCCCGTTGCTGCCCCGTGATACGGCTCAATGAAAGACGGGTGGTTATGGCTTTCGATTTTAAATACCGCCGCCAGCCCCTCGCCGAGGTCAACGATGCCTGCATTCTCCCCCGGACCTTGCAGGATGGCCGGACCAGTGGTCGGTAAACGGCGTAGAAAACGCCGCGAGCTTTTATAGCTACAATGCTCCGACCACATGACCGAGAACACGCCGAGTTCTTCGAAGGTTGGGCTGCGGCCCAGGGTCTGGACGATCTGGTTGTACTCGTCGGTTGACAGACCGTGATCGTGAGCAAGTTGGAGATCAACCGGGGGTGAGGATGCCATAATGTTAGGCAAAGACTGAGGTGAATAGTTTACGTCCGTCTTCGCCCCCCAGCAGGGCCTCGACGGCATGTTCGGGATGCGGCATAAGGCCGACGACATTCCCGTTTGGATTCGTCACGCCGGCGATATTGTGCAACGCGCCGTTCGGGTTGGCCGCGCGCTCTGCTTCGCCTGCTTCGTTCACATAGCGGAAAACAATCTGGTCGTTGTCGGTGAGGGATTGCACGGTGTCAGTATCCGCGACATAACAGCCTTCGCCGTGCTTAATAGGAATGGAGAGACACTCGCCCGCCGAACACGCGGAGGTAAAACGTGTCCGCGTGGTTTCTACCCGGATCGATACCCACTCGCAGATAAACGACAGGGAACGGTTGCGGACTAACGCGCCAGGCAGGAGGCCACTCTCACACAGGATCTGAAAGCCATTACACACCCCTAGAACAGGCCCGCCCGCATTGGCGAAATCGACCACGCTGTGCATAATCGGAGAGAACCGGGCGAGTGCCCCAGCGCGTAGATAATCGCCATAGGAAAACCCGCCGGGCAGCACTATGGCTTCGACACCCTGCAGGTCTTGATCTTTATGCCATAAGAGGACGGCCTCTTGCCCCAGAACGGTTTCAAGACAATACCATGCGTCTCGATCATCATTTGAGCCTGGGAATGTAACAATGCCCCACTTCACGTGGCTCTACTCCTCGACAATCTCAAAGCGAAAGTCTTCGATCACTGAATTTGCCAACAGCCGTTGGCACATCTCTTCGACGCGTTGCTCGGCTTGTTGATGCGACAGCCCTGTGAGCTGGACCTCTAAATACTTCCCCATACGGACCTCGCCGACTTCTGTATACGCAAGCGCATGTAGGGACAGGGCAATGGCTTTGCCCTGTGGGTCGAGGATGGCTTTTTTCGGCGTCACGTAGACTTTCGCCAGCATCAGCTTTCCTCCGGGCTCCCAAACACACGCTGAAAAATCGCGGTAGTATGCCGGAGGGCATGGCGTGCATCAAAAAGTTTATCAATCTCTGACGTACTTAAGAGCCTGGTGATATCCGGGTCACGGCGGACCTCAGCGGCAAAAGAGGCATTCTTCTCCCACACCTGCACGGCATTGCGTTGAACCCAGCCGTAGGCTTCTTCCCGAGAAATCCCTTTGCGTACCAAGGCCAGTAACAGATGCTCGGAATAGATGGCTGCACCTAAAATAGCCATATTCGTTTGCATCCGTTCGGGATGCACCACAAGCCGATCCAGGATCGTGGTTAATCGAGTCAGCATAAAGTCCAGCAGCGTGGTCGCGTCCGGTCCAATGACGCGCTCGACTGAAGAATGGCTGATGTCTCGTTCGTGCCACAGCGCAACATTTTCCAGAGCCGAGAGTGCATATCCGCGCAGGAGCCGGGCAAGTCCGCTCACATTCTCTAGCTGCCAGGGATTGCGCTTGTGGGGCATAGCGGAAGAACCCTTTTGGCCTGGCGTAAAAGGTTCCTGGACTTCAAACACTTCTGTCCGTTGGAGATGGCGGACCTCGGTGGCAATCCGATCTAGAGAGCTGCCAATGACTGCCAGGGTCGCAAAAAATGTGGCATGACGATCGCGGGGAATAACCTGTGTAGAAATCGTTTCTGGCACCAGTCCTAACCGCTCACAGACAAATATTTCGACTGCTGGATCAATATTCGCAAAGGTGCCGACTGCGCCGGAGATTTTCCCCACGGCAATCTCTGTCCGCGCTTGGCTGAGACGAGCCCGACCGCGCTCAATTTCTGCAAACCAGTGGGCGACTTTGAGGCCAAAGGTAATGGGCTCGGCATGCACGCCGTGGCTGCGCCCGATCATAACCGTGTCCCGATGCTCTTGTGCGCGGCGTTTAAGAACGTCAAGCAAAGCGTCCAGATCGGTCAGAATCACGTCTGTTGCTTCACACAGTTGCAGTGCAAATCCGGTATCAATGACATCAGACGACGTAAGCCCAAGATGGAGAAAACGTCCTTCTTCTCCGACGCTTTCCGCCACTGAGGTGACAAAGGCAACCACGTCATGCTTGACCTCGGCTTCGATGGTTTGCATGCGAGGAATATTGATCCGGGCCCGCTGTCTCAGCTGAGGAACCACCTCTGCCGGGATTTCGCCACGTTCTGCTAACGCCTCACAAGCCAGCAATTCGATTTCAAGCCACTTGGCAAGCTTATTGTTCTCTGACCAGACGCGGTTGAGTGCCGGGCGAGTGTAGCGTTCGATCATGAGCGCAGTGCTATCAGAACTTCGGTTGCTGCCAAAGAGGGGCTGCTTGCTCGACCGGACCTGAAGAAAGGCAGCAACTGTCACAGGAAGAAACAGGGTGTTGCAATCACACCAGAGGACGGATAAGTCAGTAAATCCCCAGCTGGAGTCACCAGCTGGGGAAAAACGGGGCGGCGTACCCAAGTGGCTAAGGGAGAGGTCTGCAAAACCTTCATTCACCGGTTCGAGTCCGGTCGCCGCCTTTCAACCTTCCTCCTTGCCATTACTTGCTGTCTTTGGTCCAAAGCATACGCCTCGTTCTGAATTGTGGATGAAATCGAGTAAATAGCCGACGTCTTCAGATGGAGATGCCGCCTGCAGTTGTTCTACCTTGTTGCGGATATTCCCTCGCGTGCGGAATAACGTGGAAAACGCCTGCTTGAGGGTCGAAATCCGCTCCCGGCTAAATCCCGCTCGACGGAGACCGATCGCGTTGAGACCGCGTACGGTGTGCGTCCCGTCCATAATGCAGAACGGTGGGACGTCACGGCTCGTCCGGGACAACCCGCGCAGGAGTGCCAACGTACCGATGCGCACAAACTGGTGAACCACACAGTTGCCTGAGATAAAGGCGCGGTCTTCTACGTGTACATATCCGGCAAGCAGTGCCCCGCCAGCGATGATGGTGTGGTTCCCGATCGTGCAGTTGTGGGCGATATGGGCATGCTGCATCAGATAGTTATCATCCCCGATAATCGTCGCACTGCCGGCTTTGGCACCACGATGGATTTGGCTCTGTTCCCGGATAATATTGCGGTGGCCGATCTTGAGAAAGCTCTGCTCGCCCTTATACGTGAAATCCTGGGGAGTATGGCCGATTACCGCCCCCATGTGAATTTCATTGTCTTCTCCAATGTCAGTCCAACCGGTTAGGACAGCATGGGCGAGAATACGCGTTCCCTGCCCAATGCGGACGGTCCCATCAATGACCACATAGGGGCCGACATCGACGCTAGGATCAACCTCAGCCTGAGGGTCAATGATGGCTGTGGAGTGGATAGGCATGTGCGAATGGCGATCCCGAAAAGCAATTCTATGCAGGCTCGATCGAGTCGTCGTCAGAACAACCTGTTTGTTCTGCCTTTTCGCCAGGGATGCGGTAGGTATCACTGGCCCAGGCACCAAGGTCGAGCGTACGACAGCGAGCTGAACAAAAAGGACGGTAGGGGTTATCCTGCCACGGGGTTTCTTTCCGGCAAGTTGGACACTTTGCGATGCGCATAGAAGCCCAGAGTCGAGAGTAAGGAAAAGCGGGCGACCGGACTTGAACCGGCGACGTCCAGCTTGGGAAGCTGGCATTCTACCACTGAATTACGCC
>CAUZQN010000109.1:0-7443 GCA_963581605.1 uncultured Binatia bacterium (SeqCode) | reverse complement strand
GGCTTGCACTGCGGCCTTCTCTCCAGACGGACCTGAACCGATGACAATCAGGTCATAGTCATACCGCACGTCCGGCTGGACTGGAATATCCGGATTCAGGCTCGATATTTTTTCCTCTTGTGTTGCCGTGCTCATGCGCACCCCTCTCTGGACAAAACTTGAGTTTTGTCCAGTTGAGGTATCGACCAGATAGAACGGAAGCTTAAATTGGGAGGGGCAGGGGTAGGGGCGAGGTAACCCGCCCGGGTAGGGTAACTATCTCGTATCCAGCGAAATCCTATTGCCGTGGGCAAGCAGGTCTGCCACGGTTTGTAGGAAAGCGCCGGCCGGAGCACCATCTATGACTCGGTGGTCAAACGTCAGGCTCAAAACCATCATTGAGCGTTTGGTGATCTCACCCCGATAAATCACCGGCTTTTCAAGAATACGGCCGACTCCCAGAATACCCGATTGGGGTGCATTGATAATTGGGGTGAAGGCATCAACACCAAACATGCCCAGGTTGGAGACCGTAAACGTGCCACCCGAGACTTCCTCAAGCTTCAGCTGTCCGGCCCGGGCTTTCTCCGCCAGGGCCTTGGATTCTTCGGCAATGTCTTTGAGTGATTTTTTGTCTGCATCCCGAACGACCGGCACAATGAGACCCTCATCCAGCGCAACGGCCAGGCCGACGTGGATCTGGTTATGAACCTGAATGGTCATGCCGTCTAACGCCGCATTCATGCGGCGGTGCTGTTTAAGGGCGTGGGCACAGGCCTGAAGAATGAAGTCAGTAAACGTGACGTTAAACTCTTGGCGGACTTCCTGGCGCCGATCAATGAGCTGAGTGACGTCGACTTCAGTCGTGATGGTGAGCTGGGCACTAGCCTGCAGGCTTTGATGCATCCGTTCGGCAATGACTTTGCGCATGCCGCGTAAGGGGATGGCCTCAGCAGGCGCCGTTGGGGCCGCCGCTGCCGACGCGGTTTGGTCACCGGTATCAATGACTTTCTGCACATCTTCGCGTGTGATCCGGCCGCGTGGACCGCTGCCCGTTATGCAAGCCAGATCAATAGCATGTTCTTTGGCCAGCTTGCGTGCGGCCGGAGTCACGGGGACGCGGCCACGTTTCTTGTCCGCCGCTGGAGCCGCGGCGGCTCCAGTAGCCGCCGCAGGCGCGGCTTGAGGCGCAGCCGCCTGGGCTGCAGGCGCGGCTGCATACTTGCTCGCAATCTCTGCTATATCTTCGCCCGCTTCCGCAATAACCGCTACCGGCAGCCCCACTGTCACAACCGCTTCAAGCGGATACAGGAGCTTGGCGATCGTGCCGTCTGCCGCGGCTTCGACTTCGTACAAGACTTTTTCAGTTTCGACTTCAAACACCGCTTCTCCGGCCTTGATCGTATCTCCTTCCGATATGAACCACTTCAGGATCGTACCTTCAGTCATTGTCAGACCGAACTTCGGCATCACCACTTCTACTGCCACGATGAATTCCTTTCTGGACGGGGCCGGTTGCGCTGGGCGCGTCTAGCCCAGCAGCTCCTTGACGGCGGAGACAATTTTCTTGTCGTCAGGAAGCACGAACTTCTCTAGCGGCGGGCTAAACGGCACGGGCACGTCCGGGGTGGTCAGACGCTTGATGGGCGCGTCCAAATTGTCGAAGCCCTTATCCGCAATCACGGCGGCAATCTCTGCCGCAGCACCACAGCGCAGATGCGCTTCATCCACGACCAGGACCTTATGCGTCTTGGCGACAGATGCCAGGATCGTCTCTTCATCCAGTGGAATAAGGGTGCGGGGGTCAACAACTTCAGCAGAAATACCGTCTTGTTCAAGAGACTTGGCCGCCTTCAGGGCTTGGGAGACCATAAAGCCGATAGCGACAATGGTCACGTCCGTGCCTTCGCGTTTGACTTCGGCCTGGCCCAAGGGAATAACGGAGTCCTCATCCGGTACTTCTTCTTTAGTCCGGCCCAGCTTGAGGTGTTCGAAGACCAGCACCGGGTTGTTGTCTCGAATAGCGCTCTTGAGTAAGCCCTTCATATCGCGTGGGCCGGACGGCACAACGATTTTCAGCCCTGGTACGCTCATAAATTGGGAGTACACGGTCTCAGAATGCTGGGCTGCGGCAGAGCCGATCGCTCCACACACACTGCGAAACGTGATCGGAATGGCCGCCTGCCCGCCGGACATATAACGCAGCTTGGCCGCCTGGTTACACACCTGATCCCAGCAGCAGTAGAAGAAGCTGGCAAACTCAATTTCCACAATCGGCCGCATCCCGGCCATGGCCGCGCCAACACCGGCGCCGGCATAGCCCGCTTCAGAAATCGGGGCGTTGAGAATCCGCTCCTTGCCGAATTCGTCGGTCAATCCACTTGTCGCGCCGAACGCGCCGACCCAGATATCGATCCCTATCATAAATATCTTGGGATCAAGGCGGAGCTCCTCGGCGAGTGCTTCATTAATCGCTTGGATAAAATTAATTTCACGCATGGTTCCCCCCTATGCTTCCGAGAACATGTCCTCCAACGCCTCTTCGGGCTCGGGATATGGGCTGTCTTGAGCGAACTGCACTGCTTCATCAATAGACTGCGCAACTTCGGCCTGAACCTTCTCTATTTCCGCCTGACTAAAGGTGTCGGGTACAAAACGTTGCTCAAACGTGAGCAAGGGACAGCGCTTTTTCCAGGCCTCGATTTCGTCTGCGGGTCGATAACTCTTTTTGCCTAGAAAGGCTTCTTCCCCCACCACATGACCTTCCCAGCGGTAGGTTTTGCATTCGAGTAAAGTCGGGCCCTGGCCCTTGCGCGCACGCTCAACCGCCTGACAAGTTGCCTCGTAGACTTCAACAACGTCGTTACCGTTCAGCACCACCCCGGGCATATCGTGGCCTCGTGCCCGATCGGCAATATCCTTGACCGAGGTGACATCTTTGCCTGCGGTAAACTCCCCGTACAGATTGTTCTCGCACATAAAGACAACGGGCAGCTTCCAGGAGGAGGCAATATTCAACGATTCGTGGAATGTACCTTCGTTTGACGCGCCGTCACCAAAGAAACACAGGGCGACTTCACTGCTGCCACGGACTTTGGCCGCAAGCGCGGCTCCGGTCGCAAGCGGCAGGCCCGCGCCCACAATGCCGTTGGCACCCAGGATGCCGAGGCTGAAATTCGCGATATGCATCGAGCCGCCTTTGCCCTTACAATAGCCGGTCTTTTTGCCGAACAGCTCGGCCATCATGGGTTTGACCTCGCCGCCCTTGGCAATTAAATGGCCGTGACCACGATGCGTGCTGGTAATATAGTCTTTCACCGTGAGTGCGGCTGCGCCGCCGGTCGCCGAGGCCTCTTCTCCGATTGAGACATGCACGAAGCCGGGCAGTTTGCCTTCTTTAAAAATATCTCGCACGCGGGACTCAAACTGACGAATGGTCTGCATGGTGCGATACATGTCCAGAAGCTTTTCTGTGCTTATCGTTGCGTCTGCCATGGGTGATTCCTCCTTGTGTCGTTTGCGTGGAAAGCCCCGTCTTCATAGTCTGAAACAGGGGCGGCGGTCAACAGCAGCAGGGCACGAGCGGCACGCTGCTACAGTCAGCCCGGCCCATTCTTTCCGGAACTGCTACAAGATAAGGTTGTGATCTTGTTGAAAGGAGCACAGGCGATGTCTGACCAGAATGCAGCCCAAAAAGACCGCACTCCAGACTGGGATATGTCCCCGTATTTCCCCGAGATGGATGGGAATGTGTATCGCACCTTCCGACACACCCTCGACGCCGACGTGAAATCGTTGCTCCAGCACGTACACACGCTGGGGAAGATTGAACACGGGCAGCTTGCTGTCTGGATCGACCTGCTCCAAAAGCTCGAAGAGATAACCGCCCGCACGGGACATCTCTCTTCCTATCTCGGCTGTATGGGTGCTGCGGATGCGGGAAACGAAACGATTCAAGGCGAGACCGCAGCTGCAAAAGCCGCCCGCGCGGGATTAGTCAAAATTTTTGTCGTGATTCGGGCTGCTCTCAAAGAAGCTGACGAAGACGTTTTCGCCGCACTCCTTAATGCCCCAGAACTCAATGAAGCGACCTATTTTATTGGACGCCTCAGAAAAAGCGCCAGCTGGAGTATGGAACCCGAACTAGAAGCCCTGGCCGCAGATCTGGACGCCACAGGCTTGTCCGCGTGGGGCCGCCTGTATGACCAAGTCTCCGGCACGCTCGAATTTGATCTGGTTGTTCCAGGGCAGGAAACGCGGCGCTTACCCGTAGCCATGACACGCAGTCTGCTCGAAGATGCCGACCCGACTGTCCGCAAAGCTGCCTTGGACGGCGCGAATCGTGCCTGGGAGCAGACGAGTAGCGTGACGGCCGCTTGCCTGAATGCGATAGCCGGAGCGCGGCTGGCGCTTTACAAACGACGCGGCATTCAGCATTTCCTCGAACCCGCCCTGTTTGATGCCGGCATTTCCCACAAAACGCTGGATACCATTATGGCCGTGGCAGCGGCCCGTAAAGCCGTTGCCCAGCGCTATTTGCAGCGTAAGGCGCAGCTGCTCGGCCGAGAGAAATTGGGCTTCCAGGATTTGATGGCGCCCCTCCCGCTTGCGTACAGCGAACGGGTCAACTGGGCAGAAGCACGAACGCGCGTCCTCAGCGCCTTTGAGAGTTTTTATCCGGACCTGGCCCGGTTTGCGGAAATGGCCTTTGAGCAGGACTGGATCGATTACTCTCCCAGACTAGGAAAACGGCCTGGCGGGTTTTGTTCAACCTCATCGATCATTCGTCAGTCCCGTATCTTCATGACGTATAACGAAACCGTGGGCGATATCTCCACCCTGGCCCACGAACTCGGTCACGCCTTCCATGGCTGGCTGATGCGCGACATGCGGCCCTGGTCACGGCGCTATCCATTAACTCTAGCTGAGACCGCTTCGACGTTTGCAGAACAGCTGCTGATTGACGCCGTCCTCACCAACCCCGCAGCGACACCCGCACAGCGGGCATTGGTGCTCGACAGTCGCATGCAGGACGGGGCGGTATTTCTGCTCAATATTCCGATGCGTTTCTCTTTTGAGCAGGCGGTCTATGCGGAGCGTGCCCAAGGCGAACTCAGCGTGAGTCGCTTGAAAGCACTCATGCAAGAGGCTCAGCAGGAGTGGTATGGCGATTGTTTAGCCCCAGACGAACTCGACCCCTGGTTCTGGGCCTCTAAGCTGCATTTTTATATTACGGATGTCAGCTTCTACAATTTTCCATACACGTTTGGCTATCTGTTCAGTATGGGCATCTTCGCCTTGGCCAAAAAAGAAGGACCAGCATTCCTCCCCCGGTATGAAGCCCTGCTACGTCTAACCGGCAGTGATAGCGCAGAAAACGTTGCAGCCAAGAGTATCGGCGTAGACCTCGAAGTCGCGGACTTCTGGAACGCCTCGATTGATCTGATTGAGAACGACTGGGCGCTGTTTCAGACAGAAACGAATAACCTGTTTGATACGGGTGCGTAACACCGGACACCCGGAAAGTCTTGGCTGTCTTGAATAAGATATTTGTCTATTGATCTCAGCGGCCGCACGAACAGGAGAGGCGCGTCATCATCTCCAACCATTTCCTGCACTGACTGCTGTGTCAGTGCGAGTGGGCTGCTTCGCCGTCCCATGGGAGAGTTTCAGGGCAGGCTGAAGGCGATCAGCGACAAGTTGAGCAAGGGCGGCGGAGCCCTGTGGTGAGAGATGCACATAGTCGTAAAAGGCCCAATCCTTTCCAGATAAGGCGGCCGACGCATCGATCATGGTCGCTCCCTTTTGAGTCGCCACGGCACGCACGATGGCATCTAAACGGTCGAACGTCTCGACCAGAGCATCATGGTTGAGCCCAACATGATGATAGTCTATCCGCTCCTTTTGGGCAGCTGCGTTCGTGGCGTGTACCAGGCGCGCCTGTGTGAGCAGAATGGGCTCTGCTCCGATGTTGCGTGCAAGATCTACAAAGACTTCCAGGGCTAATCGGTATTGGCGAAAAGCCTGCGGGTTGAGAGCCGAGATGGGCAGCTGGGTGTTGCCCGACTTGCGTACTCCTTCGCGATCTATCTTGAATTGGCGTTTGTAATAGATTCTCCGGACCACCGTGTAGAGCTGGGACAGCTCGCACAGCCAGCGATCAACCCCATTGCGGTAATGAATCCGCGGATCTTTAAACGCCCGACTAGCGGGGATATTCCTTGGGTAGAGATCGAGTCTCTTTTCAAAGCGCTTGGAGCAGATGTCTCTCAGCGAGCCGGTTCTCGAGTAGCGGTGGTTCTGTTCGGGGAAGTCCGAGTCTTCCATAGGCCACACCCTTCTCCGGCAACTGATAAAGGTGCCGTTACCAGCATCCGTAGGTGGCTTGAAGAGAATGAGGTGAAACCATGAACATAATGGCAGTCGACGGCTATAGGGCTAAAATTGAGTATGATCCAGGATTGGACATATTTCGAGGAGAGATTTTGGGCTTGAATGGGAGCGCTGATTTCTATGGGAAAAACCCCTAGGCTCTTCGCCGGGAGTTTAAGAACTCGCTCAAGGTCTTTCTGGAAGTATGCAAAGAAAAGGGAATTGTCCCTACCAAGGAATACTCCGGCAAGTTCAATCTAAGAATTCCGCCAAATCTACACAGCGAAATCGCAGTACGTGCTACAGAGGAAGACAAGAGCATCAATCAGTGGGTAGCCGAAGTTCTGAGATACGCGGTGAATCAATGAGACCTAAAGCCCCTTCTCCACAATTGGAGGATTGAATCGTGGCTATTCGTACTACCCGTTGGGATTCAGCAGAACACCTCAAAACAGAAGAAGACATGCAATTATATCTAGAAGCCTGTCTTGAAGACGCTGATGACGATCCTGCTTTGGTTGTTCATGCCCTTGGCGTTATCGCTCGTGCGAGAAACATGAGCCAGTTGGCCAGAGATACAGGTTTAAGCAGAAAGAGGGGTTATCTCCTGAGGGTAACCCTACATTTGACACCGTAGCAAAAGTGGCAAAAGCCCTCGGCTTTGAGCTGACAGTTCAACGGTGCGGTTGACCGCCTGCCTAGGGGAGAGATTCTTCGCGTTGCTCAGAATGACAGAACCGGGCGCCTCTGGGTATTCGGATAGTCCCGTAGGACGGGTCAGGACGACCCACCATCTTCACTCCGGCTCAGAGCGGAGGGCATCCTGCGCAATGAGGTAGGCGGCAAAAGGACATGCGGCGCCGCAGTCATGCTCCCCCGCTAGCGCGAGTGCGCGCCGCAGCGCCGCCTCCATGGCCGTAAACCAGCCGGACTGGGCGGGGAAAAGATTTTCCGGCCCTATATGCGCCGCGATTCCGGTTTTTTCAAATAACTGCATGGCATCCGCCCGCAGGCCAAGCACAAGTAGGGTTTTGCCGTTTTGGGCGAGCTGAGCCTGACTGGCCTCAAGCAGGCTGGCAATCGTAATGTCTA
>CAUZQN010000108.1:0-7453 GCA_963581605.1 uncultured Binatia bacterium (SeqCode) | reverse complement strand
GGTGCACGTCCGTCGTGTTGTGCGCGTCTGCCGCAGCGAAGAACTATAGCTAAGGAGAATATGCATGTATTGGAAAATCGCCCTCAGCATAGCCCTCAGTATCGGCTGTCTCGTGTTCCCGAATACAGGGGCAGGTGCCGAATTCAGAATCGGCTATGTCGACCTGCAACAGGCTCTGAATGTATCGTCTGCCGGTAAAAAGGCGAAAGAGGGCTTTAAGGCTGAAGTAAGCCGGATGGAGCAGAAATTAGAGAAGCGCAGGAACAGGGTTGAAAAGCTCAAAGGAGAGCTAGAGAAAAAAGCGCTACTGCTGCGCGATGAGGAGCGCTCGGCGTTGCAACGAGACTACCGAAATGAGCTGCGCGACTTTGAACGGCTGTACAAAGACTCCCAGGAGGAACTCAAGTTAAGAGACCGTGAGCTGACCGCGCGTATCTTGATTGAGCTGCGGCACGTCGTCAACGACCTGGGAGAACAAGGCGATTATTCTGTTATTCTTGAAGGGAACAACACTGTGGTCCTGTACGGCTCAAAATCCATCGATTTGACCGAGAATGTGATCAAAGCCTATAACAAAAGGGGCACCAAGATCTCCTTCAAGCGCTAAAACACGATTCTTTTGCCCGTCTACCGCCGCTCCATGAAATACGCTGAGATCGCTGCTCTCCTGCCCCACCGCTACCCGTTTTTGCTGGTTGACCGGGTACTCGAACTCACGGCTGGGGAGCGGATTGTTGCGCTCAAAAATGTGACAGCGAACGAACCCTTCTTTAGCGGCCATTTCCCTGGTCAGCCACTCATGCCAGGCGTGCTGATCTGTGAAGCAGTCGTCCAAGCCGGGGGCATACTGGCGCGCGCATCGGTTGATGCGCCGAGTCAGCAAGGCAAGATTGCCATGCTGACCGGCCTCGATCATGTCCGCTTTCGGCGTCAGGTCGTACCCGGCGATCAATTGCGGCTTGAGGTTGAGATTGTGCGCCGTCGCGGCACTTTTTGCAAAATGCGCGGAACAGCCCAGGTTGAGGGGAAAGTGGCGGCAGAGCTCGAATTTACGGTGGTTGAAGTTGACCCGGAAAACGAGACGGACCCGTGAGTGCACAAACGTCGATTCATCCCTCGGCAGTTATTGCACCGGGAGCAGAACTCGACAGCGGTGTCCAAGTCGGCCCGTATGCAGTGATCGGGCCACACGTCCGTATCGGGCAGAATACGACGATTGGGCCGCACGCCGTTATCGAGGGGTATACCACAATAGGCTGTGAGAACCGTATTTTCCAATTCGCCAGTGTGGGTGCCATTCCGCAGGATCAGAAATACCAGGGGGAAGACAGCCGGTTACATATGGGCGACCGGAACACCATTCGTGAGTTTGCCACACTGAATACTGGCACGACCGGGGGCGGGATGGTGACCCAGGTGGGCAATGATAATTTATTTATGGTATACTCGCATGTGGGGCACGACTGCCAAATCGGGGACCACGTAGTCATGGCCAACTGTGCCACCTTAGCCGGCCATGTGACCCTGGAGGACTACGTCGGCGTCGGCGGCCTTGTCGGTATCCATCAGTTTGCGCGGATCGGGGAGTCGGCCTATCTCGGCGCCGGGGCGATGGTCTCTCTCGATGTCCCGCCCTATTGCATGGCCCAAGGAGACCGCGTGCGTTTGTTGGGGCTCAACCTGGTTGGGCTGAAACGTCGCGGATTCGGCGATGCACAGCTCGGCGCTCTCAAAAAGGCCTACCGCATCTTGTTTGGTGAAAGTCTTGGCCTGAAAGAGGCGCTAGAACGCGTGAGCCGGGAGCATGCCGCCGCATCTGATGAGGTGCGGCACTTGGTTGAATTCATTTCACACTCCCAGCGCGGGATCTGTCGTCCGCGGGGCAATACCGGCCAAGAGGGAGAAGACGAGCTGACCTAGTTTCATGGGGGGTTCATCAGGTTATGTCTCGTCTCGGTCTTATTGCCGGCAATGGCCAGTTCCCGCTTCTTTTCGTTGAGGCGGCACGCGCGGAAGGCGTTGAAATTATCGCCGTTGCCCATAAAGGCGAGACGCCGGCGGAGATTACGGCCCTCCTGCCCGAAGTGACCTGGGTTCGGGTCGGAGAACTCGGAAAAATTATCGCGACTTTCCAACAGGCTGGTGTGACGCAGGCGGTGATGGCGGGCGGGATCTACAAGGCCGGGGCGATGACGAATATTCAACCGGATGCCAGGGGACTGGCTTTCATTAGTAAACTGCCTAACCTGAAAGATGACGTCATTCTGCGCGGGGTGGCGCAGGAACTGGAAGACGAAGGCATTACGATCATTGAATCAACACGCTATTTGTCGGCTCTCATTCCAGAGGCAGGTGTCCTGACAATGGATGAGCCGGATACGCAGCAGTGGGCTGATATCCGGCTTGGCGTGACGGTGGCACAGGAGATTGGTCGCTGGGACATAGGCCAGAGTGTAGTGGTGAAGCGTGGGACGGTCTTCGCCGTTGAAGGCGTAGAAGGAACCAGTGCGGCAATTCGTCGTGGCGGTGAGCTGGGTGGCGCCGGCACTGTTGTTGTGAAAGTCAGCAAACCGCAACAAGATTTACGCTTTGACGTTCCGGCCATTGGGCCGGATACCATAGCAGTGATGCACGAGGTGGATGCCGCTGTGCTGGCCATAGAAGCACACACAACATTGATGATTGAACGACAAGCGCTTCTCGCGAAAGCGAAGCGGAGCGACATTCGAGTCGTGGCGGTTTCAGCGAACTCAGCTAGACAGGCTGAATAGATCTGAATAGACATTGGATATGAATATGCGATTGACAGGCGCCCGCCTCATTTTTTATACTTTTTGCACTTTTTGTTTGTCCCTGGTGTGGGGACTGCGCGGAACGGCCCAGGCCCAGATTCAGCAAATTTTAGAAATCCCAGCCAATAACCAGATTGTCAGTGGAATCCTGCCTATTTCCGGCTGGGCGTTCTCTGCCGCGTCAACCGATCCGGTCACTGTTCGGCTTTTCATCGACGGTACAGACAGAGGGATCATCCCGTGCTGTGTTGCCCGAGAAGATGTTGCGGCAATACATGGGGACCAAGCCCTGAACAGTGGCTTTGGATTGGCGTTTAACTTTGGCTTGCTGGAAGGCGAAGGCGAAGGCGACGACGAAGACAATCTCTCGGATGGAATACATACGATTCGCATTGAGATAGAGGATGCGGCAGGCAACACAGCGGCCCAAGAGCATACCGTCACCGTCGTCAGACCAGGTGGATTTGAGTTTATGACCACCCCAAGCTTGATCGGTTTGTCCGTATCCACAGCGATTGAGGGACAGGAAATCGAGATCCTGAACATCGATGTGACAGGCACCGACCCCGACGCACAACTGGCCCGTGTGAATCTTCGATTGGCCTGGCAGCCAAATATCCAGCAACTGACCGTAGTCGAGGCAAAGACACTCGCACGGTTAGACCCATTTGATAACGAATCAGATGACGAGTCGGATGACCCTCTGTCGCAACCAGACGACGGCGGTCCCATTACTGCCGTTTTGGAAAACCCTCCGGAACGGACGGTTGCGGTTTTGGTAACGGCTGGTGGTATCGGCACCGTCTCAGGCTGGGCGTTCCCCAAAAACCCTGATGCGACGATTACACAGGTCACGCTTCGGGTGGATGGCGCTGCGCCGACCAATATTGGTGAGAACATCCCGTGCTGTTCAGAACGGACCGACGTATCCGTTGTCTTTCCTCAGGCCCCGCCGGGGACTGGTTTTGGGGCGTTGGTCAATTTCAATCGTATAGAAAGTGGTCAGCGGACGATTGGAGTCGAAATCCGAGATAGTGCTGATCCAGCGAACTCGCGTATTTTTGACCACACGGTTTCCGTCGTTCGCTTGGGGAACGCCGAAGTGCTGGATCTGTTCGAGCTAACTGCTGAGGAAACAGAGGAATCCCTGGCAACAAGCGTCAGGCTGACCGGAAATTTGCTGACCCTCGAAAACGTGACGATCCGCGCTAAGGGCAGCGACGAGTCAACGCAGATTGTTGCGGGATTTCGGTGGGAGGAGAGCTGTCAGTGTTTTGTGCCCTTTCCGTTGTGTGGTAACGGCAGCCGAGATATCGGGGAAGAATGCGATATGACAGGGTTTGGAGGGCTGACGTGCGAAACTCTCGGATTTGGGGGTGGTGACCTCATTTGTAACGAACCCTGCGGAATAATTACGACGGAGTGTGAGGAAGGTACGCAGAGTGTGGTTGCCGTCTATGTCACGACGACGGCTGACGACGCCGTTTCTGTGATTAACACCGGCACAAATGAAGTGACCCAGGTCATTCCAGTTGGCGACCGTCCGCGTGGTATTGCGGTAAGTCCGGATGGGACTGAAGCATACGTGGTAAATAGCGGCGATAACAATGTCTCGGTGATCGATACAGTCCAAAAAACTGTAGTGGCAACCATTCCGGTGGGCGACGAACCTCAGGGGGTCGCGTTCGGGGCGGATGGCACAAAAGCCTATGTCGTGAACGTTGATGATAACAACGTGTCGGTGCTGAACACGGCCACGCGTACCCAGGAAACAACTATTGCCGTAGGCAGACAGCCGCAATCGATTGCGGTCACTCCCGACGGACTATGGGCGTATGTGACGAATTTTGGCGACGACAATGTAACCGTCATCAACCTCACAACGAATACGCCACTTCCCGATCCGATTGTCGTGGGGCAGGGACCGGTCGGTGTTGCGGTGAGTCCGGACGGAACGCGCGTGTATGTCACGAACTTTGGCGATCTCGAGCCGGAAGATGTGGAAGACAACGCCAATACCCTCTCGATCATAGACACGGCAACCAATACGGTGCTGGATTCTGATCCGGAAGAAGAGGGCGTGCAACCGCTACAAGTCGGCGTGCAACCGGTGGGTGTGGCATTTCTCCCGGACAGTGCCCTAGAAATCGTCAAGAATGGGGCCCCTGATGCCTACGTCACTAATTTCCTGGATGCGACCGTATCGGTGATTACGGATGATGCAGCTGATCCGAACGCGCCGTCTTTTAATGTAGCCTTTAACCCAAGATTCAACGCCGTTAATAACGAACCGTATGGCATTGCGATTACGCCGAATGGCTTGCGGGGTTATATCGCGCTGTTTGGATCTCGCTCAGACGAAGGTGAGGTCGTGCAGGTCTTTAGTACATTGCGGCGGGCCATTGTCACCACGATTGAGGTTGGTGATAAACCGTTCGGCGTTGCCATTGCCCCGCAATAGGGCCGTCTGTGAGTTGACGCATCCGGGAGAACGTGGCACTATTTTCTCGTTTTCCACCCCCTGTGCCCGCCTGTTCTCTTTCGTGGGGCCGTAGCTCAGTTGGGAGAGCGCTTGAATGGCATTCAAGAGGTCGTGAGTTCAATTCTCATCGGCTCCACTTTTTTTCTCCTTGTAATCCAATAGCTTAGAATATTCTCTCTTCGTCCCATTTCCAGCCTGAATTGGCTGGTGGCTGTAGAGATGGCTGTTGGATATCAAAAACCAGCGTAATTGATCGTACTGAATCTCGCGTTCTGCTCCCCGTTGTGTTGTCCTCTGGTCCATTTCCTGTTCTTATCTCTCCAGGTTCATGGGGAGGCGAGTCAGTGAGATTCTCTGAGATCGTGAAAGAAGCCCGCGAGTGGCTGCGACGCGACGGGCGGCTACGCTATCGTTCTCTCAAGCGCGAATATGACCTTGACGAGGAAGCGTTAGAGGACCTCAGGGATGAACTGATCGAAAGGCAACAAGTCGCCATCGACCAAGACGGGCAGATGCTCGTCTGGACGGGAGACGGAGCCACGCCTCCTCAATCAGCCCCTTCACAGTCTCAACCGCAATCTCCTGCCCCCTACACGCCCCAACACCTGGCCGACCGTATCCGCGCCGAACAAGCGGCCATGGAGTCCCGTGGCGCAACCGATGGCGAACGGAAAACCATCACGGCCCTGTTTGCTGATCTCAAAGGCTCCACTGGGTATTGTCAAGTTATGGCAGGGAGAGCAAAAAGTTGCGCTCGAAGTGGGAGGAATAGATCCCCCAGAAGTGCTTTCTCTGTCCGTGGTGGGATGTGCAGCCTCTGCACATCCAATAACACGCCACGAATCTGGCATCAGGTGGGAGAGTCGAAAATGCTTGTTCTATAACTTGACAGTACCATTTCAGCCGCTTAGCGGCTGGTTGTGGTGATGGATTCCCGACGTCAGCGGCTATCCCTGCGGGCGACCTGTTTCATGCGAGCTTGAAACAATAATGTTCACTTTTTATGCGGCGCGCGAGTTTCGTCGACATCAGCCCAGCGCCACCTGTACGCGTCATCAAACTGTCGAACGCGGCCTTGCCGTTTTCATCCAGCGCATCGATGACGTCAACAACGCGCTGAAAATGATGAACAACGTTGCTGAAAGCCTGGGAATGAATCGTTACACCGTGTAGCTCGAAATCAAAGTTCCCCAGTTCTGGATGTGCGCCGACCGGTGCCTTCGGATCAGTCTGGATCAACGTGCCTGCAGGGCGATCCGGTTCTCGTGCAACCCAGGCGTTGAAGGTATCGAGCATGCCCTGGAGCTGCGGGCCACAATCACGAAACAGGTATTCGATAAACGGAATCAACGTTGCTGGTAGCGCGTCGTTGTCCGGAAACTCACAATCCAGATCCATGAATTCGCCGTCTTGTTGGTTCGCTTCAAACATTCGCTCGGTCCAGCGATACACATGCGGTGCAATGTTCTTCATTGAATTCGCCGGGACCGGGTCCCGTCCGAGGTGGGCAAACAGCGGCCCGATCAGACCGAAGTCGGCGAGGCTCGGATGTCCCCCCAGCAAGTAAGGGTGGTGCAGGAAATGCTGATTTAAGATTTCGAGACACTCGATGTGTGATCCTTCGATAGCCGGGATCGTTTTCTCGTTGACACCCATCGCAGCGGGGAATCCGGCGAAGAATGCGCGGATTGGAGCGACCGCCTCTTGTTGCTGCTTTGGATCCTTGGACGGAGAAATAGACCGCGCAAATTCAGCATCCAGAAAATCTTGCTGTTCGGGAAAGTTCCAGCGGTAGTGCATCGCCGGTATAAAAAACAGGTCACAGCCGAAAAATTCAATCAACCAGGCGACAGCTTGCTGTACTGGCGAACTTGGAACCATCGGCCGGTCGGGAAAACGTTGTTCTAAATGCACCATCGTATCGGTGCCATCCTGGATGACCATGCCGTCCTCCAGTTCGGTAACCGGTATGGCGAAATATCCCACGAGCGGAACAATCTCCTTCATGAATCGCGCATTGGAAGGAAAAATCTCTTGGTAATCGATACCCTTTTTTATGAGGTAGGCACGGACGGCCTGTCCACAAAGAACCGGGGGCGCCCCACAGCACAATGTTGTCGTGTTGTGTGCCGGAGTTTCGATACATAGCGTTGTCTCCTTGGATGTGAAGGTTAGAGCT
>CAUZQN010000107.1:0-7458 GCA_963581605.1 uncultured Binatia bacterium (SeqCode) | reverse complement strand
ACCATTTGACCGACAGTCACCCCGGACACACTCAGGGTCTGAGCCCGACCAAACTCCGCGCGCGGAATCCAGTGCGAGTTCAGCGCTGTGAGAGCTGGGAATGTCACCGACTCAAACATACCGACCAAAAAGCGGGCGCTGAGCAGCAGCCAAAAGACTGAGACGGCTTGAGGAGTAAGCGCCGTGAAGAGCGAAAAGCCGAAAAAAGCAAAGGCCAGCACCTTACGCGCGCTCCACCGGTCGGCAACCAAGCCGCCCGGCAACTGGAGGACAGCGTAGCCAACCAAGAAGGCAGAAAAGATCGTGCCCAACTCACTCTTACTCCAGCCGTAGGTGGCCATGATAACCGGCGCAGCGACGGCGATATTGACGCGATCGATATAGTTAATGACTGTTCCGGAGAACAGCAATCCGACAATCTTGTAACGGACCGGTCTCGCCATTGCCCCCCCTTGTGTGCTGGCCGATGCATACTCTCTTCGCGTCCCAACCCCAGTCCTGGTGCGTAGAAGTTCTGGCATCGAATCTGCCATGTATGCATGTATGCATGTATGATAGATGCGCTCGTGCGGTCAAGCCTAGGTGAAGTAGAGCAGCTGAGGAGTAAGTACGATGAGACAGACCGGCGTTGTCATTAATAGAGAGAGTTGGTTGCTCTTGATGGACGAGCCACTCTATTCCATCCGCTTTATTGATCGTGAGGGTACGCAGGAGTTGGCCGTTGTCACCCGGGTAGAAGATCTGGAATTGTTTCTCGAAGCGTCTTTGCCGCTCACCCTGGCACTCACAACGTGGCAAAGCCCACACAAGACCGGCGTCGTCGCGATTGGCTATCAACTCCACCCGACTTTCGGTGCTAGCAGGGGCGGCGTTTTCTATCTCAATCCGTGTCAGGCAAACGATAGCACTATCCTGCACAAGCTCGTACAGCAGGACAATCTCGCGCTGATCTTCCTCAGCGAAGATTGCAGTCTGCATTACACCACTGCTCTCCCCCTCGCCCCCCGACAGCTTGAGAAATGGCAGAAATCCCTGGCCGTGTTGAACGAAGAATCAAAAGGCAGTCTGCTGTGTAACCAAGAAGACGAAGACGCGGAGTTCGCAACCGCCCTGCATATGTTTCAGGAGAAGTACAGCCTGGAAGATATTCTCACTGGCAGGTCTCGGACGTAAGTGGTCGCAGCCAAACGCTTGACAGCAAAATCCCAAGAGTGCAAGGGTTTAGGAACAGGAGAGAAGTCATGCCAGAGTCTTCAGCGCTGCACTCGCAACGTATCAATATTCAAGAGGACGATCCGTATGAGATCCTTTTTACAAGCGGGCTCACCGACGGCCTGCCGGTTGTTCCCCCAACCGAGGAACGGGTCACACGTATGCTCGCAAGTGTGGATCGTGACCCACAGCAGGTCTTGGGAACGGTCGGACCGAACTATGGGCCAGCTACTGTTGAAAAGGTCGCTATCAATGCCGTTATGGCCGGCTGCCAACCGTCGTATTTTCCGGTTGTGGTTGCCGCAGTGGAAGCACTGTGTGAGGACCAGTTTGCCGCCCATGCCATCAATGTCACAACATTCTCGGCAACCCCGTTGACGATTATCAATGGTCCGGTCCGCCACGCGATTGGGGTGAATTGCGGGCATAATGCCCTCGGACATGGGTTTCGGGCGAATGCCACAATCGGCAGGTCACTGCGCCTGATTATTCTCAATATTGGCGGAGCCAAGCCGCAACAGATCTGCAAAGCCACCCTTGGGCATCCGGCCCAGTTTACCTTCTGTGTTGGTGAGGCCGAGGAGCAGAGTCCGTGGGAGCCGCTGCATGTAGAAAAAGGTTTTCAACCCGAGCAAAGTACCGTCACCTTGTTTGGCGGCCATTCTCCTTTTCAGATGAACGACCATGCCAGTCGGACGGCGGAACAGTTGGCCCTCTCGCTGGGCTGGACTATGGCCTCGGTGTGGAATCACAAAAATTTCCCAGTGTTCTCAGATACGGCGCTCATCGTTGGACCAGAGCACGCCAAGACCTTTGCCCAAGACGGCTGGTCAAAAAACGATTTGCGTCAGTTCTTGTTTGAGAAGATTCGCCGCCCTTTGCGCGAGCTACGGCCCGGAGTCAACGGCGGAGAAGGCGCTGGCATCAGTATGCTGGCCGGTATCAACGTACAGACTCCGTCTGCAACTGATGATACGCTCTATGCAAAATTTCCTGCTCCAGAGAGCATCCTTATTTTTGTCGCAGGGGGAACTGCCGGACGTTTTTCTGCCGTTGTTCCCGGCCTGGTCCGGGGTAGCTCCGGCAGCACGATTACTACGAAAGAGATTCGTCAATAAGAAAGGAGAAACGTATGGGAACCTCATTACTTGACCCTACCTCGCAACCGGAACAACAACACAAAGCCTTTGCCGTCCGACTGGACACGCTGTCGGATAAGACCATAGGGTTATTGGATATTAACAAAGCAAAGGGTGTATTCTTCCTCGACCGCCTTGAGGAAATCTTGCGCGAACAATACGGCGTCAAAGAGGTCTTACGACGCACGAAATTGACACCAGGTCGGCCTGCGGCTGAGGCCATTCAGCACGAACTCCAGGAAAAATGTGACGCCGTCATCGAAGCGCTCAGCGATTGAGGAGCGTGCATATCGTGCAGTTCGCACGATGTCGTCACGCTGGAAGAAAAGGGAATCCCGACGGTAAATATTGCGACAACAGAGTTTCTGGGTGCTGCCCACGCCCAATGCGCGGCACTAGGCATGCCCCAGTACGAGCCTATTCTCGTCCCGCATCCGATTCAGCCCAAGCTGCAGGATGAGGTCTGCGTGCTGGCCGACCAGGTGATTGACCAGATTGTTGGCAAGTTGCTCAAACAAAAAGTGCAGCAGGCGGCATAAAGGTTGTCTCCCCTCTCAAGAGAGGGGAGAGTCCACGCGTGGACACAACTGTTATCGCTAGTGGCTTGGAGTTTCCCGAAGGACCCGTTTGCGATCCGGACGGGAGTATCTATTTTGTCGAAATCAGAGGCGGACGCGTCCGCAAGATTGCTCCAGATGGCACCCTGTCAGTATTCGCCAAGCCGGGTGGCGGTCCGAACGGGGCCGCAAGAGGACCGGATGGGGCATTATACATTACCAACAACGGCGGCTTTGCTTGGCGTAAAGGCTTACCCATCGGGCCGGCTTCGGATTACGAGACCGGACGCATTGAACGCATTGATGATCAGGGCAATGTCGAACGGATCTATACTTCGTGTGAAGGCGCGCAACTCAGTACTCCGAACGATTTAGTCTTCGATGCTGAGGGCAATTTTTACCTCACCGATCCCATTCATCGTGACCCGGCTGTCCGTGAGTCGCTCCATCAACCAACCACGCGCAAAGGCAGTGTTTACTACGCCAGCCCGGACGGCACCCACATTCAGCGTATGGCAACAGACCTTCAGCACCCCAACGGTATCGGTCTCACTCCAGACGGCAAAACTCTGCTCGTGGCGGAAACCTTTGCGTCTGGACTGTGCGCCTTTCCCATTCTCGCTCCAGGCGAACTCGGCGAACGCCAACCGTTCTGCAAACTGCCGGATGGCTATCATCCCGACGGCTTTTGTTTAGATGAGGAAGGTTATGTCCTCGTTTGTGGTGTCCTAGGAGGTGGGATTATTGTTTTTGATCCAACCGGCAAACAAGTTGATTTGATTCCCAGCGAAGACAAAGTGGTCACCAATATCGCCTTCGGCGGTTTGGAGTCGAAGACGTTGTATATTACTGAGTCCGGGCTGGGCCGGGTTGTGACAATGGAGTGGGGGCGGCAGGGGTTGAAGTTGTTTTAGCCGCAACAGAACTGGGAGCGAATAACATAAACCAGGATAGGCATTTAATGGAAATGTGGTGAAAGATGAAGAGTTTTCATAAGTCCGGCTAGGAGAGGCTCATGGCACGCACGAATATCACACAGGTCTTAGCAGAAGGGGACGCGCTATCAGCTGATGAACAGATACAAGTACGAGGCCGTTTGAATCAGCTCCTAGCAGCAGCGACCCTCAAGCCCAAGGAAGAAGACCTGGAGAACCGGCTCATCCAATCAGGATTACTCCGCCCGACGCGACTGCAGCCCACAGTCGCCAAACAATATCATCAGTACAAGCCGATCCAGGTGAGAGGGAGGCCCGTTTCCGAAACTCTTCTTGCAGACCGGCGTTAGATGGCAGCCTACTTTTTCGAAGGAGATCCGTTCATTCCGCCTCAAATTCAGGACGAACGGAGATCATCTTCTACAAATTCGTCCGATAATCCTGCTCCACAAACTCATCGATTTGCTCGGCCATTTTACTGTCGCCACCCATCTTAGCCGCCAGGATCTTGCCAAACGATATCTTCAGTCGCTCGGACCAGGTGTCGGGCTTCCATAGTTGGGCACGAATAAACGCCTTGGCGCAGTGGTAGAACACTTCTTTGATGTTTACCCGAATAGCAACCACTGCGGGTTTTCCGCGTGCGGATAGACGTTCCAAGATTTCCGGGTCGGTGGTGAGTTCAGCGGTACCGTTGATGCGGAGTGTTTCGGACGTGCCGGGCAAGAGAAAGATGAGGCCCACATGTGGGTTGGCCAGAATATTGGTCAAACCAAAAATGAGCTTATTGCCCGAACGATCAGGGATGAGCAGCGTCTTGTCGTCCTCTATGGCCACAAATCCAGGACCGTCACCTTTTGGCGAGACATCTTGATTGCCCTCTACGTCTGCGGTAGCCAGCAGCAAAAACGGCGAGCGTTTGATAAAGTCCATGCAGGTCTCATCCAGCTCTGTCCATAACTTGTGAGGAACGAGTTCGCCTGGGGATCCAACTAATTCACGCAGTTGCTCTGCGCTGGTGATACGATGGGGATCTGCCGTTGCGGTCATACGCATGTCTCCTTTGGCACCGGAATGTCCCTTCCTTTCTACGCAAAACGCGATAAAGTGCAAGCTTCAATGCACCCAACAGCGAGGATTCATCATGGCAGAGCTCAATGTTGAAGTGAAGAATCGAGTCGGTATCCTGACTCTGAATCGCCCCGATAAGCTGAATGCCCTGACACGGGACATGGGCCTCACGGCAGTCGCTACGCTCCGGGAAATGGCGGAAGACCCCGATATTGGAGCTATTGTCCTCACCGGGGCAGGCCGAGGCTTTTGTGCGGGTGGTGATGTGTCAGCCATGCAAAAAGGGGAAGAAATAGGCAGCAAGGATTCCACCCTAGAGCAGCAGATCGATCAGCTGCGCGAAAGCCACACCTGGCCGTGGCTGTTGCATCATATGCCCAAGGTCACGATTGCGGTGATTAACGGCCCAGCCGCCGGGGCCGGGTTGGGACTATCCTTGTCGTGTGATTTGCGCTTTGCGTCAGATCAAGCCCGGCTTGGCACTGCGTATGCGCGGGTGGGATATGGAGGCGATTATGGTACGACCTGGCAATTGACCCGCTTGGTCGGACAGGCCAAGGCCAAAGAGCTGTTCTTTTTGCCGGACATGATTACTGCGGACGAAGCGCTTCGGATCGGCCTGGTCAATCGTGTTTTCCCACATGATCAGCTCATGAACGCATCCCTGGAACTGGCCGAACGCATCGCGTCCGGACCGCTGGTGAGTTATCGCTATATGAAGGCCAACGTGAATGCGTCGGGCGGCGTTGATTTTAGAACTATGCTCGACCGTGAGACGGAAACGCATCTGCGTTGTGGTCAGACCGAAGATCATAAAGAAGGCGTGAACGCGTTTATGGATAAGCGCCAGCCGGTTTTCCGAGGACGATAGAGGGGAGAATACTGAAAGATTTTTCGCTCGTGCTCAGCATTTTTGCCCAGTGCTCTTGCTCAGAATGACACACGCTTAGAAAAAGGAGAAAACAATGCCAGATCTTACACCCCAGGTTCTTGCAGACGGCTTTATCTTTCTGGAAGGTCCGCGTTGGCACGACGGCAAACTGTGGGTTTCCGATATGTTTGCCGAAAAGGTAGTGACCGTGGACATGCAGGGTCATACCGAGCAGGTGGCAACGGTTCCCGAGCGCCCGTCGGGACTGGGCTTCCTTCCAGATGGACGTCTGCTCATCGTGTCCATGCGCAACAAAAAGCTGCTGCGCAAAGACCCGGATGGCTTACAAGAAGTGGCCGATGTATCTTCCCTGGTCCGGGGCGATATTAATGACATGGTTGTGGATGCTCAGGGCCGAGCGTATATCGGCAGCTTCGGCTACGACCTGATGGGCGGCGAAGAGGCCAAACCCGCAAACATTGTGCTGGTCACGCCTGAAGGACAAGTCAGTGTGGCTGCCGAAGATTTGGGATTCCCAAACGGAACGGTCATTAGCCCGGACGGCAAGACAATGATCGTGGCCGAAACGTTTGCCAACTGCTTATCCGCGTTTAGTATTGCCGACGACGGCAGGCTGTCTGACCGGCGCACGTTTGCCCAGCTGGGCGAAGCTACACCGGACGGCATTTGTCTCGACGCCGAGGGCGCGGTGTGGGTGAGTTCGTTTGTGACGGGTGAGTTTATTCGAGTGAAAGACGGCGGAGAAGTCACACAGCGGATTCCCGTCCCCAACAAACGAGCGGTGGCCTGCATGCTAGGCGGAGAAGGCCGACGCACACTCTTCATGCTCACTGCCGCAACAACAGTTGAGGAACTGGCCAAGGGGAATTCGGAGGCCTTTATCGAGACCGTTCAGGTTGAGGTCCCAGGTGCGGGGCTGCCATAGCCGACGGGGAAACCCTAGCCGTGCGCCCTCTCCTGCGCTAATCTCAAGACATGGCGAAGACAATTTTTTCGAAAATAATTGCCGGCGAGATTCCGTGCCACAAAGTCTACGAAGACGATAAGGTCTTTGCCTTTCTTGATATTGATCCCCTGAGCAAAGGGCATATCTTAGTCATTCCAAAGGAACCAGCCGAAACTATTGACCAGCTGTCCGATGACTCGGCGGCGGCCCTGGGGCGTGTCCTGCCGCGCCTCAGCCGTGCGGTGCTCAAAGCAACTAGCGCAACCGCGTTTAACATCTTGCAGAATAATGGCTCCGCAGCTCATCAGGTCGTCATGCACGTCCACTTTCATATTATTCCCAAATTTGCAGAGTCAGCTGACGGTTCAGGTCTGGGGATTGGATGGCCTGCGGGAACGCTTGAGAATGAGGCAGGCGAGCGACTGGCAGCAGATATCGCAGCAGCACTAGATGCAGGGTAAGTTGACGCGCTGGCGGGCCGGTCCTACACTCTCGACATTCTTAGCGGCATGTATCGACGTGGCGGCGTCTTGTGAACACTTGTGAAAATTTGGGGCATCCCCGCAATGCAAAGACATTGGGGCAAATACATTGGAAAATTCGGAAAATGAGGAGAAGATAGCGTGCCAGCCTCTGAAACAGTCACACGAGGGATACGTATTAGCGTCGAAACCACATACGACCCGACCCGCTCCTCTCCGCAGCA
>CAUZQN010000106.1:0-7464 GCA_963581605.1 uncultured Binatia bacterium (SeqCode) | reverse complement strand
TTAGCTGAAATCGTTGAGCCGGATCGAAAAAAGTATGCCGAAGTCACGTTTTTAGATTTCCCGCCGTCTGAAGAACGAAAAGCGGCTCTGGATACGCGTTCGCTGACCCAAATGCGTGAGGTCGATGCGCTCACTCAAGTGGTGGCTGCCTTTGACGATCCCATGGCCGCAACCCAAGCTGAACCACTGCGCGACCTGCGTGGGTTTCAGGCCGAATTGATCCTGGCTGACATGGAGGTGATTGAGAAACGCCTGGAACGGGTACGCAAGGAAAAGGGCAAAGAGCGGGAGCAAGCGTTGTTGGAGAAATGCCAGGCTATCCTGGAAGACGAGAAGCCGCTCCGCGCAGAGTCGTTTTATCCGGAAGAAGAAATGTTGCTGTCCGGCTTTGCTTTTCTCAGCCAAAAGCCTTTGCTTATTGTCTACAACCGCGAAGAGGGTGAGATGCAAACGCCGCTGCCTAAGGAAGTGGCTGCCTATATAGAAGAGCAGGCGCTTACTGTGGTGCCCATCTGCGGCAAGGTGGAGATGGAAATTGCGGAACTTGAAGAAGAAGAGCGGGGCCTGTTCCTTGCCGACCTGGGTGTAGAAGAGTCCGGACGAGATCGTTTTATCCAGTACGCCTACCGCATGTTAAACCTCATGAGCTTTTTCACCGCCGGTCCTCTGGAAGCCCGAGCATGGACGATAGAGCGCGGGACGACTGCGGTACAAGCTGCGGGGAAAATCCACTCAGATATCGAACGCGGCTTTATTCGAGCCGAAGTCATCGCCTACGACGAGTATATCAAACGTGGTGGTGAGTCGGGCTGTCGGGATGCAGGGAAAACGCGCCTCGAAGGCAAGGCGTATGTCATGCACGATGGTGACGTGGTGCATTTTCGATTCAAGGTGTGAGGCAGCTATTCCCTGATCCCTGCCAAGCGGAGCAGCCGGGCTTGCCAGGGCCGGTTTCGATCGTTCCTGACTACAGCCTAGGCTGCCTTGTCTTCTGATCGATCAGATGGTAACCAGTGTTCGAGGGTTTTTTTGAGCAGAGTCGATTTGACCGGTTTGGATACATAGTCATCCATTCCAGCCGTCAGACATTTTTCCCGATCTCCCTGCATGGCATTCGCAGTCATGGCAATAATGGGAATATGGTGGTCTGTCCCTTGCCGCCGTCGAATTTCTGCTGTGGCTTCATAGCCATCCATCTCGGGCATTTGACAGTCCATGAATACCAGGTCATACGGCAGGCTCTCAAACATCTCGACCGCTTCTTGTCCGTTTGCTGCGATATCGACGCGGCAGCCCAATTTCTCCAGCATACGCACGGCAACCTTTTGATTTACGATATTATCCTCTGCCAAGAGCGCGCGGGCACGAAACAGGTGGGGGACGGTATTGAGCGTTTCTGACGGCGGGAGAACAGGAGCGGCGGATATTTCGGTTTGACTCGTTGACGCAGCGGCTGTGGTGGCTTCGTGGGGTGTGCCCAGGGCTGAGGCCAGAGCGGTAAACAGATGGGCTTGGCGAATCGGTTTGGTGAGAGAAGCAGCAAACGTTGACTTTGCCGATTCTATCTCCGTGTCACGCTGGGCCAGAGAGGTGAGCATCACGAGAACAGTCTGCTCAAGGGCTGGGTCAGCATTAATCGACCGGCCTAAGGCTGCGCCGTCTATGCCCGGCAGGTGGTGGTTCAGGAGAGCGATCTGATACGGTAAACCAGCACTCGACGCTCGGCGGAGCGCCACGAGGGCTTCTGCTGCACTTGGTGCGCTGTCGGGCTGCATGCCCCACCGCGTCAGCTGAGCATGTAACACGTGGCGGCTGACGGCATTGTTATCCACAATCAACGTACGCACCTGTTTCAGGTCGGCAACCGGGAAAGCGTCCGGCTCGATCTGCTTGTTGATCGGCAAACGCAGGCTGAACCAGAACGTCGACCCTGCGCCGGGGGTACTCGTGGCACCTATGCTTCCACCCATGAGTGTCACAAGCTGCTTGCAAATCGCGAGGCCGAGTCCGGTCCAGCCGTATTTTCGTGTGGTGGATGTATCCGCCTGGGTGAATTTGTCGAACAGATGCTCCAGCTTATCCTCTGGAATACCTATGCCTGTATCCTGAACTGCGAACCGAAGTTGGGCATGCCCAGCCCCTTCTTCTTCACTCTCCACCGTAATGAAGACATGCCCCGTACGGGTAAACTTAATGGCATTCCCAGCCAAGTTAGTCAGAATTTGACGTATGCGTCCAGGATCGCCAACGACGTGGCCAGGGGTAGTCGGTGCCAAGTCCAAAATCAGCTCAATATTCCGCTCGGCTGTTGCGGGCGCGAGCAGCTCAACCATCTCCTTGATTGCCGTCCGCAGATCAAAGGAGATCGGCTCGATCGTCATCTTGCCAGCTTCGATTTTTGAGAAATCGAGAATATCGTTAATAATTGTGAGCAATGCGTCGGCGGAATTACGGACCGTTTTTGCGTACTCCTGCTGTTCTACGCTGAGGTCGGTGTCGAGCAAGAGTCCGGTCATACCGATCACGCCGTTCATGGGGGTGCGGATTTCATGGCTCATGGTGGCCAGAAACTCGGATTTCGAGCGACTCGCCGCCTCGGCCGTGTCCTTGGCGGCCTGGAGATCTTGCTCCATTTGTTTGCGTTCGGTTATGTCGTTTCCGATCCCGATGACTTCGATCAGATTGCCCTGGTCGTCCAAACGGTTAATCGAGCTCCAGGCGACAATACGTTTTTCTCCAGTCTTGGTTGGGAGTGTCATATCGTACTCACTCACATTGGCGCGTTCCATATGTTCAAAGAGCTGCTCGACTTGATAGTATTCATCGCCAGGATAGAGTGTCTGCCACCAATTCTTTCCCACTATCTCTTCTGCGTGATAGCCGCTTACTCTGCTCACTGAAGGATTGACAAAGACGGTTGTCCCCTCCGGGGTGATGCCACACACTAACGCCCGTGTTTGTTCGACAATGCGGCTTGTATATTCTTTCTCTTGTCGGAGCGCATCTTCTGCCAGCTTGCGATCGGTGATGTCGGCCATCGCTCCCTGTATGCCTTTGATTTGCCCATCCTTGATGATCAACTGGGCCGTACTCCGTATCCAACATGTCTCTTCGCTTTTCGTTTGTATCCGACACTCCGCCGAGGTTGGTGCGTGGTCGGCGAGCGTCTTCTGTACACTCTGCACAACGAAGGAGAGGTCTTCGGGGTGAACAAACTCGACAAAGGGTCGGCCAATAATTTCCTCCGGAGTATAGCCGCTGAGCTGGGTGATCGCGGGACTGATATAGGTGACCACACTGGTTTCATCCAGCAGAAAGAATACATCGGAGATGTTTTCAACCAGTTGTCGGTATTTCTCCTCCGACTGACCGAGGGCTGCATCAGCCCGCTTGCGCTGGGTGATATCGCGACAAGTGATGGCAACCCCGTCCCCCAGCGGAACGACCTGGTAGTGCAGCCATTGAGCCGTTATGCCTTCCACCGCGAACGGAAATTCTTCCTCTAGTAGTTCACCTGTTTCGACTACGCATGCATATTTGTCGAAGAAACCGGCGGTTCGATTAATGGGCATGAGCTCGCACAGGCGTTGTCCGATGACCGTTTCGCGTGGCATTGAAATGAGCTGGTCTGTCCGCGAGTTAATCTCGATAAAAGTAAAATCTTCGATCTCTCCAGCTTCATCCCGGACGCTTTCCAATATCATAAAGGCAGCCAGACTGCCCTGTGCGGCGGTACGAAACCGCTCCTCACTCGTCCGAAGACGGGCTTCGGTCTGCTTCCGCTCGGTGATATCTCGATAGCTGCCCTGAAAGCCGATGATTTTGCCGCTGTTATCGCGTATAAAGCGGGCTCGACATTCGACTGGAATAATCGTGCCGTCGTTGCGCAGGAACTCTGACTCAAAGATTGAGGATAGCTTCTCACCTGCTTGGGCTCGGCAATGGCGCTCTTTTGCTTCGGCGGCGGCTTGAGGCGTGAGTCCCTTGCTGAAATGGTCGCCGATCAGCTCGCTGCGGGGGTAGCCTAATAGATGCTCCATGGCGCTGTTCACGCTAGTGACGTAGCCTTCTGGTGTGAACGTTGCCAACGCATCGTTGGCGTTCTCGAAGAGCCGGCGATACTGTTCTTCTCTCTCTCGGAGAACATCCCCAGACAGCTGGCGCTCGACTACATGCCCGAGCTGCATCCCGACATGGGCCATAACCTGGAGCGTGTCGGCACTGGGCGGGCTGGTTTCCTGGGCAAAAAATTCGAAGACTGCGACGACCTCTTCCTTGACCAGAACGGGTAGCGCGAAGCCAGCCTTCAGTCCGATATCTCGTGCGATTTGAGCTGTGGGGGAATGTGTGTCTTGCGTGATGTCGGCAAGCCAGGCTGGGGAACGGGAGACGAACACACGTCCAGGCAGCCCGACTCCGGGTGCAAGTTGAGCGGTCTGCGTTACTTGGCGGAACGTCTCAAAACGGTCAAGATCGCTCACGTGCCAGAGAGATGAAGGGGTTAGCTCTTGCCCGTCAGTGGTTGGGAGGTAGACGTGTCCGGCCAGCCAACCGGTATGGAGACAGACGAGGTCCAGACAGACCTGAAGGGCTTCCTCAATGTTGGATGCTTCAGTTGCCGCAACAGCAACGGCCTGCAGCAACTGGATAAGGACCGTTTTGTGTTGAATGTCTTGCTCGGCTTGGTGGTGTTCGGCTCTTTCGTGCTCAAGCGCTTCATTTACTTGTGTCAGTGTGGTTGTCTGATTGCTGACCCGGAGCTGCAGTTGAGCATAGCTTTTGCGCAGCGTTTGAGCTGCGTGCCGTTGTGTGAGCAGCGGCCAGAGGAGTGCGCCCATTGATGCCGCAGCCAAGGGTGTTGTGATGTGAAGGGCCGTATGTAACCAGGAAGTCGGAGTCCAAACCGTCCAGACCGCTGCAAAATGGCAGACTCCACATATAATGAGGAGTCTGCCAAAGAACCAAAGGGTCCAATGTGTAGGGAATTCTCTTCTTTTCCGCGCAAAATACACCAATGCGGCGGGAGGAAAGAAATAGGCTAGACCAATCAGGGTCTGCAGGATCTGCAAGATATGCCCCTCCTGATTGATTGCTGAAAGTCCTCTGAGTTCCATGTTGGGAGAGTGCCGGCGGCAATGCCGCCGGACTGAGTCGCGGGTTCCGTAGAAGTAAGTAATACATGTGAGAGCTGCATCGTTCGGATGTATCGGTATATCTCTCGATTTTCTAAATGGCGGAATGAGATGAAAATTTAATCAAACCAATAAGTTGCAGGGTTGTGCTAAAGAGGGACAGCGGGGATAGCGGGAGAGCAGGGTAGCGAAATCGCCTCGTTCTACCGCATGGAGAATAGAGAATTCCAATGGCCCTGAGCTAGGCTGGTGACAAACTCAACGTTGCCTTCAAGAAAATCGTATTGCCGAAGCTGCGCGGGCTCAACCCACACGAGTGTCTCAAAAACGTGATTGACAAGCTGACCTTGGAACGTGGGGACGTGGAAAAAGGTCAGTGCCACACTACGACCAGTAGGGTAGGTGTGTGCGGTGTGGTAGAGTTCGGCGCCGATTGAGGCCTGAATCCCCAGCTCTTCCTGTAGTTCCCGGCGCAGACAGGCGGCATAATTTTCGCCGTTGTTCAGCTTGCCGCCCGGAAATTCCCACTTGAGCGCATGCAAGTCACCCGCCCGGCGCTGGCAGATGAGGAGTTGCGAGGGCCGGGTCAGGATGCCGACTGAGACCCGGATAATCTGAACCATCGTCTGCTCATAGAATTAGGCAATTATGCAACCGCGCACTAAGAATGCATAACACAACTGTTTGGAGTACGTTGTCAGCGTCCCCTCCCCCCTGGATTCCCGTTTCCACGGGAATGACCGTCCTTTTTGTCATACCAGCGTAAGCAGGTATCCAGGCCTATGGAACAAGACGGAGGTTTGTTAGTGGTTCTAAGTACGAGCCGCACCCACAATGTGAACCGCGTACTAGTTTAATTGTGCGATCGAGCGCTGAATCAGGATTCGAATCCCAGCTGCATCCTCGGATTTCGGCTCTAGCTCAAGGTATTTTTTGAAGTCTAGGATCGCCCCATGCAGGTGTCCTAGCCGTTGGTGGATGGCTCCTCGGTCGCGCACCTCTACAGCCAGGTCCGGAGCAATCAAGAGGATGCGATCAATGACGCTTAAGGCACGTGTAAAGTCTGCCTTTTGGAGATACACGCCTTTCAGGTTGCGCAACATCCGAATGAGAATTTCTTTTTTTGTGGCTGGAGTAAGGAGCTGAGGAATTTGGGCCAGAAACGGGTTATTGTCGCCATACATGCTTTTGAGCTGTGCTGCGAGCTGTTCTTGGGTCAGGGTGGCGCCACCCACGAATGGGTCCAGGATTTGTTCCCCATCCACACCCAAGTGTTTGACCAGAAAATGTCCGGGAAAGCCGACCCCGACGAGGGAGAGACCCAAACGGCGGCCCACTTCTATATAGATGACCGACAGGGTGATGGGGATACCGATCTTGCGGTCTAACACTTCATTCAGGAAGCTGTTGCGCGGATCATAATATTCGCTTGCACTGCCCTTGAGGCCCTCTTCACGAAACAATCTCGTATTGAGATTT
This sequence comes from uncultured Binatia bacterium (SeqCode), assembly GCA_963581605.1. Lineage (GTDB taxonomy): Bacteria > Desulfobacterota > Binatia > Bin18 > Bin18 > Bin18. Next base: position 853 of record CAUZQN010000106.1, on the reverse strand, counting down.
TTAATGATGTCTGCCGAGGTAGGGGATTCGGAAAGTTTCGCCCGGACCTCGTCTGCCAGTGTGTCCAGCCGATTCAGATAATGAGCAACATCGAGCTCCGGCTGGTCTTCCTTAGCAATCAGGAGTGCTGCTTCAGCAAGATCCAGCTCTCCCTCGGGCCCAAGCACCAGAGTCGTGAAACGTTCGCGTGCCGCTGAAGTCATAATACCCTCGCTTCCTTCAACCCATTTCGTCCCCTATACTGCTGCGAAAATGCACCAGGTGCAATACGGTGCAAGAGTGAGATAACGCAGACGCATGTTTACATTTTGACATTTTCTTTAGCGTTGTTTCTATCAGCGCCAGATAAGGAGGAGGCACTATGGCCATGGCACGAATCCCTCGCTACTCGGCATTCGGGTTGAGTCTGATCTCGTTTGAAACCGCACCGGCGAATACCAACTGTGAGGTTATTCCGTTCACAGCCGAAGACCGAGGCGAGTCAAAAGGGGTGCTGTATACGCGAGGTGGAGAGAAGACGGTCGTTTGCCTTATGCACCCGCGGGCAGACATGAGTCGCCATTATGCCATTCCGTATCTAGTGGAGGGTGGCTATGCCGCCTTTGGTCAAGAAAGCCGCTGGCCGAGCAACGATATTGCCTGTATTCACGAGATGTTATTGACCGATATTGCCGCCAGCATGCGTTATCTCAAAGAAGAACGCGGCTTTCAGCATGTGGTGTTTATTGGTAATAGTGGTGGTGGATCACTGTATTCCTTTTATCAGGCCCAAGCCGTCACCTCGCCGCCCGAACGCCTGACTACAACGCCGGCTGGAGACCCGTACGATTTGAATCGTTTCCAGATGCCGTCC
>CAUZQN010000105.1:0-7491 GCA_963581605.1 uncultured Binatia bacterium (SeqCode) | reverse complement strand
TCACCAAACGATTTACCACGTCGCTAATCGCTTTACCTTTCCTCTGAGCGATTTGTTCAAGCTGCTTCTGGAGCTTCTCATCGAGGTAAATTGGCAGCCGTAGCTCGGCCCCCTTGCGGTAAAATTGCCTTCTCTCGGCCTTGGAAAAATCATATTCACGTTTCATTGGCTATTTCCTTCTGTACTGTCTTGCTTCATTCTTGGTTGCTTTGCGCGCTGAGATCAATCGTATCAGGGAGCTTACCGGTGTCTCTTCTCGATACGTGTGACAAATAACCAGTAAACTGCCTGTCCAATCTATACCAAGAGTGATCCAGCGGTCCTCGTCTTGGCAGTGTTCCTCGTCAAACTCCGATAGGGCTTGTGGATCGAGAAAAGTGGTAGCGGCACGCTTGAAGGCGATGCCCTCGTCTTTGAGATTCCGTTGCGCTTTGACCGGATCCGATTCAAATTGATACCGGAACGGGTTAGCCCTCTCAGTATAATCTCACGAACTATAGTATTGGCAAGGACAGCCAGGGGTCCCGATCGTTATCATCCACGAAGATATCTTTGCGCCCATTGCCCCGAGTCGTCACATGGTAGATTCCTCCAGGAAATTCCAGCCGTAAGGGCCGTGCCATCAAATGAGTCTATTTTCTTGTTATGTGTGTTTGCACGACCTGACCCCTAGCGCCGACCAGGCCGATCAGACTTCACCAGATAATCAGGTGCTGCATGGGCATGGATCGGTTCTAGCGAAGTCTTCATGTCAGAGTCACTGTTTTAAAATGTTGCATAATTTATTCGATACGGAAAAGGGTTAACAGGTGAGAAGTCTCGTTGTACGAAAGGCGCGGGGCAGCCGAACCGGATGTGGGAGCCCTGAGTTGGAGCTCAGGCGATTGCCACGATCTCGTCGCAAATCAAAATGCCCTTTGCGAAAGGATACATCCGACTTCCAACACCCCATGACAATCAAACAATTGGAAGCGATGTACAATGACACGGTAAGTAAAGCCTCGAAGAATATGAGAGGTGGTAATGATTGGATCCCCCGTACTCGGTGAAGGACCACAGGTCGGATACGTAGCGCTAGCCATCGCCAGCATTGTGTTTGCGGTTGATCGAATATTCAGGGTTTCGCAAACATGGCTTCACGCGGCGAAATTGCGTGGGGATGAAACAACGAGTTAAACAAGCAACGAAAGGTTTAAACCATGGCTGCCAACAAATCCACTTCAAAGAATGCCGCCTACACCTACCGATGCGGCGCAAAGCTCAAGCTCAAGAAACGACCGGACCAGTTTGTCGTCCGGCGATTGCCTGACGATTTGCCTACGGAGATGGGCGCCGCTGTGCAGATGTCGACCTCTTCTGCTCGGGTGACCTGCGCGACGGGCGACCTCGAAAATCTGATGGCGGAAGCACGCAAACTTGCACCCACCCACCATGCCTACGAGACGGATGACACTGGGGGTGATTTTCTGATCACGGACCGCGTTATCGTTACCTGCAAGCAGGCTCTGGATACAGAGGCGGTTGGAATATTCGCCGCCAAGTATGCCCTCGAGATCATCGAGCGCATTTCGGACCGGGACTATCTTTTTCGTTTGACCGACTCAATGGGAATGAATCCGGTCAAACTGGTGGTGAAGTTGACGGAACAGGAAGATCTGGTGGCCAATATTGACCACGATCTCAACATGGTTTTCAACAAGACGGCAGTTCAACTGCCCACGGATCCTTCCTACCAGGACCAGTGGCATCTTCACCGTCGGCGCCCGGCCTCCAATGATTACGACCCGCGCGCCTCGGCCAATTGCGAAATAGCCTGGCAATTGCTGGACAGCTTCGGCAATCACGATGTTGTCGTAAGCGTGGCCGACGATGGTTGCCAGTTGGATCACCCCGACTTCGATTCGCCGGGGAAATTTGCGGGTTGGGGATACTTCCCGGGAACGAGTTTCACGCTAAAGCGGCGCGGCGACTCTGGCGCGAATCCGGACGAGATGCATCATGCGGGTGAGAACCATGGCACTGCCTGTGCGGGAGTGATTGCGGCGGAAACTGACGGGGAGTTGACCGTCGGCGCTGCTCCCGAATGCCGTTTGCTGCCCATCAAGTGGCCCACCTCAGGACCGAGCTTGTTTGTCGGCGATACGCGCATGCGGCGGGTGTTGGAGTACAGCGGGGATAAGGCCGATGTGATGTCGAATTCGTGGGGGAGTTCGCCGACATCGAGGTGGGCAGCCACGACGTTGAGCCGTATCGACCCGTTGGCTCGAAACGGCGGACGCCGAGGCAAGGGCATTGTGTTTCTCTGGGCCGCCGGCAATGAAAACTGTCCTATTTCCCATACGGCAAACGTCGATGTGCCATTTACTTCCGGCATTGATTTTTCGACCTCGCTGCCGACCTGGGTTGGCGTGCAAACGAGTCGAACGTTCTCCCACGACCTTGCGGGGCGGGATGGTGGCATGCACGTCGCGGCCCTGGCCAGCACGACTCAACGAAGCCACTACTCAAACTATGGAACCGACATTGCCCTGTGTGCGCCTTCCAGCAATTCACACACCTATAGGCGCCTGGTGTTGCCGGGGCTGGGGATCACGACGACCCGCGGCGGGGACGCTGTCCGGGATAACTTCGGCGGGACTTCCAGCGCCACGCCCTTGGTCGCGGGCATCGTCGCACTCGTTATTTCCGCGAATCCCGAGCTGACGTCGCTGGAAATCGTTTCGTTGCTCAAACGAACGGCGTCGAAGGACCTCAATATGACCGGTTGGCCGCAAACCCCTCCCGCTTCATTTGACCCCGATTCGACGACCAGTTGGGATGTTTCATCGATCGCGCCGTTCGACTCCGGCGCCTTTGCCGATGAGGGATTTCCTGAGGGGACATGGAGCCCCTGGTTTGGCCATGGCAAGATTGACGCCGTCGCCGCCGTTCGCGAGGCACTGGCACTGGCCGACAACCGTACAGTGCGGGTCAGCGGATCGCGCGCCGCGAATCTCAATATTCCGGATCGCGATGCAGCTGGCGTGGTCAGCCGCTTGGTCATTAACGACCACGGTCGGATTCAGAGTCTCAAGGCGAGCGTCGATATCACCCATACGTGGATCGGTGATCTTATGGTGCGCCTGGTAGGCCCGGGCGGCCAGCGGGTCGATCTGCATCGTCGTGCGGGCAACAGCGGGCGCAATATTGTGAAGACCTACGATGACGTCTTGACGCCCGGCCTGGCTCAGTTCCAGGGATTGGATATCAACGGTGTCTGGTCACTGGAAGTTTCCGACCTGGCTGGCCGTGATACGGGTACTCTGAACCGCTGGGGCGTCGAATCCGAAATCCTTACAACCGGCGAATTGCGACCTGAATCCACGCCGTCGGTGACGATTACGGACAACCAACCGAATGGCATCCAGGACACCATCCAGATTTCCGATGCCCGAACGATCGCCGACATCGAAGTGGAGTTGGACATTACCCATAGTTGGATCGGCGATTTGACGGTTCAGGTTACTGGGCCGACGGGCGCCATCGCCCTGCTCCACGAACGAGGAGGCCGAGATGCGGACAACATTCAACGAACGTTCCAGATCGCGGACACAGCGTCTCTGTCCAACTTTGTCGGCCAGCCCGCCAATGGGAATTGGACCTTGTCAGCCGCCGATCATGCCAACCGCCGGTGTTAGGCTGCAGCTTCTTGCAGTCTAATATGGTTTTCATTTCATCATTATACGTTCGCGTTCATGCTTCGACAGGCTCAGCACGAACGGGTCTCCCGCACCGGCAGGGCATTTCCCGCTCACCCTGAGCTTGCCGAAGGGCGAGCGACATGACGAGTAATGTACGATCGCCAAGGAGAAACAGTATTCCCCCTTACCGCCTCACCTCGGCATAGAGCTTAGCTGTAACGCCCGCTAGAAGCGATCGATTGGGCTGAGTAGGCGGCAAAGGAAATTCCACAGGATACTCAGCCGATAAGAAAAACGTCGCGTTCCGCGAACGGAAGAAAGTGCCCCTTGGGATCGAGCTTCTTCATCGAGCGCAGGAGGCGGGCGAGTGCGCGTTTGCGACGGGCAGAGGGCAGGGTGGTCGTGAAAATACGGGCGCGATCGACGTCGATAATCAGAATCTCGGGTTGACCGGATTCGAGGCGGACAAGGATATTGGTGAGATTGAGGTCGGCATGGTAGATGCCGGCAGCATGCATGTGGGTAATGGCCTGTACGACTTTTTGTGTAACTAACTGTCGTTCTTGTGCTGGTGGATGAGTTTGCAACCAGTCCCACCAATTGAGAAAGCCTTCGGCTTCGCGCGTGATGACGGTTCCTCGGTAGAGACCAAAGGCTACGCGTTCTACGCCGGCACCGAGCACCTCGACAGTCGGAACGCCACGTTCGCGGGCGGTTTCGGTACATATCAATTCTGCAAACGGGCGGGGCGGGCGATCCCAGTAGAGATCGTGGACAAAGTGACGAACGAACCCGCCGCGTTTATAGCGGCGGACGATAGCATTGCCTTGATCGCCAAGCGGGACACGCTGGATCGTGCCTCTCCCGCCGCGCTGGCTTTGTGCGCTCCCGTCTTCGATGTGTTCGAGCGCTTTGAGGATCTCTGCTAATAGACTGTCTTTGAACCACCAGGTATGGGTATCCGTTTTCCGTTCAATGAATCCGCTTGGGGGCGTGAGATGGTCGAAGGGGCAGGGCATAGTAGTTTGACACTCCAATTTTGGACCAGGCGTCTGGCTTTGCAGCTGCCAAAAGAGAGATTCTTCACTTCGTTCAGAATGACAGGTGCGAGCCAGGTGCAGGCTTTGACTTTCAGACTGACAGTAGGTTAGGCCGCATCCGAATGTGAATGATCAGAGCTCGTTGAGTCGGAATCGCTGTGCGGTTCTAGCGGCTGGTAGGTCAGTCCTTTTTGGATTTCCCACAGTTTGGCGGTGGTCATAAATACAGAATAGGCGGCAAAAAGCGCTAGGGTGAAGCCTTCCGCCCCGTGCCGCCATTCGCCTTTGCCAATATACGTTGACAAAAATCTGCCGAACGGCGGAAAAACAAAGCGCCAGGCTTTGGCCCGCTTGCCTTGAGCGGCCCAAGTCTCAGCAGTCTGGGAAGTATACATATTGAGTTCGGCAAAACGTTCTTGCAGGGTCATGCCAACACCACTATGAGTATCCTATCGAAGCAGTGGCCTGGCAGCCGCCTGGCAATCACCTGATGAAACACGGTTGAGGAGCCGATCGACTCCTGCCAGGACATCATGTGTGGTGACCGACTGCATGCAATCTTCTGTCCCTCTTGGACATGAAGGGCCTCCGTGTCGTCCACACGGCCGACAAAATAGGTCACTCTTTTCCACAACGACAGCGTTGTCACTATACGGTCCGTAACCCAGGCTAGGCGTCGTCGCACAGAAAATCGCAACAACGGGAACCTGCCGAGCAACGGCCAAGTGCATGGGCGCGCTGTCATTACTGATTACCATCCGTGCTTGATCAATGAGAGCCATAAACGTTTGCAGATCTGCTCGCCCGGCAAGATTTGCGACTCGCCCGCCCGCTCGCTCCTGAACTGCCTGCACGACAGCAACGTCGTCCGGCCCTCCGCCCAACACGACCCGCCCATATTTGCTCTCCAAACTCCGTACGAGTCCGGCATAGCCCTCAACCGTCCAGCGCTTGGTGTACCACACCGAGCCCGGACATACGACAAACACCGGCTCAGTGTCCGCGATCTGTGCCTCTCGCAGCAAGTCGTGCGCGTTGGCTTGTGCCCGTGCGTTGTAGGCAATATGTGGTCTACGTTCGCATTCCTCCGGTTCACGTCCAAAGGCGCGCATAATGCACAATATCCGCTCAACTTCATGCCGGTCTGCATCCCGTTTGGTGGTCTGATGATAGAAGAACCAGCCTGGACTCTGGCGAAAGCCTATCCGGCGCGGAATGCCGGCTAAGGCCAGTAATAGAGCGGTACGAAATGATTTGTGAGGCGCAACTACTAGGCTAAACGCCTGCTGACGGAGTCTGCGCGCCGTTCGCATCATACCTAGGAAACCACGCTCTTGGTCGTGTTTTGCGTCAACCAGTACCTGGTCTACCGCAGGGTGGTCTTCGACCAACGGGCGTGCTTGCGGGGTAGTCAAAACGGTCAGCGATTCAAGACTGAGTTCTCGACGCAACGTGGCCAGGAGCGGCGTCGTCAGGACTACGTCGCCGAGAAAGCCGGTTTGGGCGACGAGCAGGCGTTCCATTAGCCGGCCTCGACTTTGCGTAGCCGCAGAACCAAATTGTCTTCCATTAACAGCCGTGGATGGCGTAGCCAGCGCAAGAGGCGCATGTTTTCTTGCTGCTGGCGCGGATCTTTCTCTCGTATCCAGAGGGTGTACCAGGTATACGCCAGCACCGGCAGGCCGAGTACGACAAGCAGAAAACGAGAGTAGAGTTTGACCTTGCTGTGGCCCATGTGTTCGAGTTCCAGCCCGTTCTGCTTACACAAATAATACAAAATCGGCAGATCAATAGGATAATTATGAAACCGATGGGCTTGGTCGAGCGGGGTGTCAAACGGAATGAAGCGTCGCTTGGTCTTGTGATAACCGCTCAGGAGAAAGTGCACACGCGAGTTGAGCCGCATGATATTCGGCGTGGTGAGTATCAGTACGCCACCTGGTTTGAGGATGCGGGACAACTCGCCCAGCGCAGCTTGATGATCAGACAAGTGTTCGATGACCTCGACCAGGAGAACGACGTCGAAGCTGGAATCATCGTAAGGCAAGCGTTTGCGTAGATCCACACCATAGTCAATAGGAACACCGTCCTGCTGCGGACCACTCTCCTCGAAGTTCGTTCCTCTCAGACTAAAACGGCGAGCATGTAAAGACTGGAGTATATCGCCTTCTTTACAACTGAGATCGAGCAAAGTCTTGCCATCGTCCGGGATGTCGGACAGCAGATCGGAAACGGCCTGAATCAGAAACGGGGCTGCCATATGAGTAGTCTATTCTTTCGTAAGTCTCTTACTTGCAAGTCTCTTGCTTCGTATCACCCAGGCGGTGCTCAATATGAGTGAGCAATTGGTCGGCCTCTTTGACAACCATTTCAACCCGTAAGGCCACCAGCTTGCCCGCAGCAAAGGGGAATTTTTCGAGCTTCACCAGATCTTTTTCCGTTGTCACAATCAGATCGCACCTGCGGCTAGCTGTAGTCATGGCTTGCCAGTCCCTTTGTGTATAAACGTGATGGTCAGGAAATTCCATCACTTCTCCGATTTCTGCCCCTTCGTCTCTCACGAAACGATAAAAAAGGGCGGGATCTGCGACCCCGCTTACCGTCATAACTCTTTTCTGAGCTAACAGCGAGGCGGGCATTTCTCGCCACTGCCCGTGTTCTAGCTGAATCAGGGCGGTAGGGCGCAGGTCTGCACGAAAGCATGGTTTAGCGTGTGTGTCGAAAGAAAGGGGCAGATTCTGGAGGTCCTGAAGATTCTGATCCTGAAGATT
>CAUZQN010000104.1:0-7525 GCA_963581605.1 uncultured Binatia bacterium (SeqCode) | reverse complement strand
ACGCGCTGTGGCGCGTGGATCCGCTGGCATCCTGGTCACGTGGCCAGAATACGCCTTTTGCCGGGTGGGAACTGAAAGGGCAGACGCGGCTCACCATGGTCGGCGGTCGCATTGTGTATGACAGCGAGAAACAGGCGGTCGGAGCAGCGTGACGCAGAAAGCCGTATTGGCCCTTGCTGATGGAACGGTTTTTGAGGGGGTGGCATTTGGTGCTGAGGGGGAGGCTGTGGGAGAAATTGTCTTCAATACCTCACTGACCGGCTATCAAGAGATTCTCACCGACCCGTCGTATAAGGGCCAGATTGTTACCATGACGTATCCCGAGATCGGGAATGTGGGTGTGAATTCAGAAGATGTGGAATCCCGCCAGCCGTTTGTTGAAGGTCTTGTGGTGAAGGAATACTGGGAACGGCCCAGTAATTGGCGTGCCCAAAAAAGCTTGGCGGCGTATATGCGTGAGCACGGTATCGTCGGCATTCAGGGCATTGATACGCGCGCCTTGGTACGTCGTCTGCGTGACTACGGAGCCCAACAAGGGGTGATCTCGACTCTTGATCTTGATCCACACCGTCTCGTGGGGAAGGCCCAGGCTGCGCCGAGTTTGGTTGGGCGCGATCTGGTAAAAGAAGTAACCTGTGCTCACGCGTATGAGTGGTCTCAGGGCTGCTGGGAGTTAGAAAAAGGCTATCGAGTTCAGGAATCAGTGGGCATGAACCAGCCCCCAACCCCTAGGTTTTCCGTTGTCGCCTATGATTTTGGGATCAAGTTCAATATCCTGCGCCATCTCGTCGAAGCGGGCTGCCGGGTACGCGTAGTCCCGGCCCAGACGCCGGCTGCTGAGGTCCTGAGCCTGAAGCCTGACGGTGTGTTTTTATCAAACGGGCCAGGTGACCCTGACGCGGTCTCTTACGCCAAGGACAATATTGCGGCTCTGCTTGGCAAAGTGCCCATGTTCGGTATCTGTCTTGGCCATCAGATCATAGGCCTGGCTCTTGGCGGCCGGACGTATAAGCTCAAATTCGGACACCATGGTGGGAATCAACCGGTCATGGATCTGACGACTCGGAAGGTTGAGATTACGGCCCAGAATCATGGTTTTTGTGTTGATGCGGATTCCTTACAGGGGCGGGCAGAGGTGACCCACCTCAACCTGAATGATCAGACAGTTGAGGGGCTCAGGCATACACACTATCCGCTGTTTTCCGTACAGTACCATCCGGAATCCTCCCCCGGTCCGCATGACGCTGACTATCTATTCGGACGTTTTACTGAGCTCATGGAATATTTCCGATCTGGAGATGCAAGCGCAACGGACCAGCCTGCGGACGAGCCAGCCGACGAGTCGGCTGGCTCGTAACCCTATGCCGAAACGTACCGACCTGCATTCCATCTTGCTCATTGGTTCTGGCCCTATCGTCATTGGCCAGGCGTGTGAGTTTGACTACTCCGGCACCCAGGCCTGCAAGGCGCTCAAAGAAGAGGGCTATCGAGTCATCCTGGTCAATTCCAATCCTGCTACGATAATGACCGATCCGGATTTTGCCGACCGTACGTATATTGAGCCCCTGACTCTACCCATACTCGAAAAAATTATTGAAAAGGAACGCCCGGATGCCCTGCTGCCGACCGTAGGCGGGCAGACCGGACTGAACCTGGCTATTGATCTTGCTGAAGCCGGCATTCTTGATCGCTACGAGGTGGAGCTGATTGGCGCCAAGCTACCCGCCATAAAAAAAGCCGAAGATCGTGATCTGTTTAAGACGGCTATGGAGCGGATTGGCATGGATCTACCGAAAAGTGGTTGTATCCGTTCTCTACAAGAAGCCGAGGCCTTACGCGATCAGCTTGGTCTGCCGCTTATCGTGCGCCCGTCCCGAACGCTGGGCGGTGCGGGTGGTGGCATTGCCCAGTCTCAGGAGGAATTTCAGGGCATCGTCGAGTGGGGTCTTAAGGCGTCTCCTACGCACGAAGTCCTCATAGAAGAGTCGATTGCGGGCTGGAAAGAATTCGAGCTGGAGGTTATGCGCGACGTAAAGGACAACGTCGTTATCATTTGCTCCATCGAGAATTTTGATCCTCTCGGCGTGCATACGGGCGATTCGATCACCGTTGCCCCGGCTCAGACGTTGACCGACAAAGAATACCAGATCATGCGGGACGCAGCCCTGCGCATCATCCGTGAAATTGGGGTGGACACCGGCGGATCGAATATCCAGTTCGCCGTGCAGCCTGAGACTGGCCGGCTGGTGGTGATCGAAATGAATCCGCGCGTGTCTCGCTCCTCTGCCCTGGCCAGTAAAGCCACCGGGTTCCCGATCGCCAAAATCGCGGCCAAACTCGCCGTGGGCTATACCTTGGACGAAATCCCGAACGATATCACTCGGGAAACGCCGGCTTCTTTCGAGCCGACGATAGACTATGTGGTGGTGAAGATGCCGCGTTTTACCTTTGATAAATTTCCTCAAACGCGCGACTCGCTCGGCCCGCAAATGAAGTCGGTCGGGGAGGCCATGTCGATAGGCCGGACGTTTAAAGAGGCGCTTCAAAAGGCGCTGCGTTCACTCGAAATCGACAGCTACGGATTTGAAACAAAAAACGACGGTGTGGAGACTTCTCTTGATTCTATTCGTGAACGCCTGCAGACGCCGAATGCGCAACGACTGTGGTATGTGGCCGAAGCGCTACGGCTGGGAATGGACGTAGACGAACTCTATCAGGTTTCTCGGATTGATCCGTGGTTTCTCGACAATATCGCGCAGATCATAGCCTTTGAAAAGGAAGTACAAAGTTCAAAGTCCCAAGTTCAAAGTCGTTCTTCTGAATTGATAGACTCTTCCTTGTTACGTCGGGCAAAGCAGATGGGCTTCTCAGACGTCCGGCTTGGACGTCTGCTCGGGGTGAGTGAAGATGCCGTGCGCGCGCAGCGGGAACAATTAGACATCATCCCGGTTTATAAAACCGTAGATACGTGCGCGGCTGAATTTGTCGCGCATACGCCCTACCTGTATTCAACGTATGAAGAGGAGGACGAATCCCAGCCGACCGACCGTAAGAAAGTCATGATCTTGGGCGGCGGCCCAAACCGCATTGGTCAGGGCATTGAGTTTGACTACTGCTGTGTGCACGCTGCCTTTGCGCTCAAAGAGGATGGGTTTGAGACCATCATGGTCAACTGCAACCCGGAGACGGTCAGCACCGACTATGACACCTCGGACAAGCTCTATTTTGAGCCTTTGACCCTAGAAGACGTGCTGAGTATCGTCCACCGGGAAAAGCCGTTTGGCGTGATTGTGCAATTCGGCGGGCAAACGCCGCTCAAGTTAGCCATCCCGCTTGAACGAGCGGGCGTGCCGATACTTGGGACAACGCCGGATGCGATTGATCGAGCGGAAGATCGGGAACGTTTTAAGGACATGCTTGAGCAATTGGGCTTACGACAGCCGGCGAATGGCACGGCCCGGTCTGTTGAGGCTGCGGTGGCGATTGCTCAAGACATTTCCTATCCTGTCTTGGTCCGTCCGTCCTATGTGCTAGGCGGACGCGCCATGGAGATTGTGTATGACGAAGCCAGCTTGAGACGCTATATGCGCGAAGCTGTTTCCGTGTCAGAAAAGCGGCCCGTGCTGGTTGATAAATTCCTGGATGATGCGACTGAGATCGATGTAGATGCCCTGAGCGATGGGCAAACGGTCGTCATCGGCGGCATCATGGAGCATATCGAGCTGGCCGGTGTCCACTCGGGGGACAGTGCCTGCTCGCTCCCGCCTCGCACGCTATCCTCAACTATACAGTCTGAGATTCGACGTCAAACGACACTCCTGGCTCAGGAGCTCGGCGTAGTTGGTTTGATGAATATTCAATTCGCGGTCCAGGATGATACGGTCTTCCTGATTGAGGTGAATCCACGTGCCTCGCGGACCGTCCCGTTTGTCAGTAAGGCGACTGGTATTCCGCTCGCAAAAATGGCGGCCCGGGTAATGGCGGGGAAAACCTTGCAGGAATTGGGCTTCACTCAGGAAGTCATTCCCAAGCATATCAGCGTCAAGGAAGCCGTTTTTCCGTTTATTAAATTTCCGGGTGTGGATACGGTCCTCGGTCCGGAAATGAAATCGACCGGAGAGGTCATGGGTATGGATTATTCCTTTGCCATGGCCTTTGCAAAAGCCCAGATTGCAGCCGGTACTCTGCTGCCCGAAACCGGGCAGACATTCTTGAGCGTGCGTGATCGAGATAAGCCTGTGACCTTGGCCATCGCCAAGCAGCTGGCTGCAAACGGATTCTCGTTGATTGCAACGCGTGGGACTGCAGACTATCTCCAAAACGCAGGCCTGATGGTTGAGGTCGTCAACAAAGTGTTAGAAGGCTCGCCACATATTGTGGATGCTCTGCAAGCCGGTTCGATTGCCCTGGTGATCAATACGACCGAAGGGGCTCAGTCATTAAAGGACTCGTTTTCGATTCGGCGTAACGCGCTGGAGTATCAAGTGCCGTATTTTACGACTATTGCAGGCGCGGAAGCTGCGGTCGAAGGGATCGTGCGCCTCAAGCAAGGCCTGCTTGGGGTGTGTGCGCTGCAAGATTATCATGACTCAAAGTAGCATGCCTAACGGGACCAGCCATTCTGCGACATCTGTCTCTTCCTCCTCTTCCTCTCGCTCGTTCCGTTCATCCCAACCTCCGCTCAAGAAGCCGGTTCAATACGTCAAAGGCGTTGGCCCGCGTCGCGCGGAGCAACTGGCCCGGCTTGGCATAACGACAGTCGAAGACCTGCTGTATCACATCCCGTTCCGTTACCAGGATCGGCGTGAGATCAAAAAAATTCGCGATCTCGAGATCGGAGACGAGACTGCTATAACCGGACAAATCGCGCGTATAGGACGTCGCTTTCTGACCCGTCGGCGTCGCTGGGTGCTTGAAGCCGTTGTCCGAGACGAGACCGGGTTCCTCTTTTTGCTGTGGTATCATCAGCATCGCTATTTCCAGCAGCGCTATCAGCTTGGTCAGAGTGTCCTGCTATACGGCAAGGTTGAAAAGGGCATGAAGGGCGGTAAGTGGATGATCCATCCCGACATGGAGCCGCTTGAAGAAGAGGCAGAGACCGCGCGCGTTTTGCCCATTTATAACAAGACCACAGAGATGACGGTTGCCGCCATGCGGCGCATTGTGCACGGTGCGGTCGATCAACATGCAGATCTTGTGCCGAACGGGGTGCCGCAGGAAATTTGTGAACGACTCCAGTTGATGCCGCTCAGTCTAGCACTCCGTAACCTGCATTTCCCGCCGCTTGATGTGGAGATTGCCGAATTAAACGAAGCCACTTCTCCGGCGCACCGAGCGGTTGTGTTTGACGAATTATTCTATCTGCAACTCGGTATGGCGCTCCGGCGGCGCAACATCGTCAAGGAAGACGGTCTCTCCATTGTGCCGGGTCCATTGGTGCAGCAGATGTATGGCATTTTGCCGTTTCAGTTAACCGGCGCACAAGAACGGGTTGTGGAGACGATCTTTCGGGATATGGCCGCTCCGCATCCCATGAACCGTTTAGTCCAAGGCGACGTTGGCTCGGGCAAGACGATCGTCGCGTTCTTTGCCGCCTTAGCCGCGCTTGATAGTGGTTATCAAGTTGCGTTTATGGCCCCGACCGAACTCTTGGCGGAACAGCATAGCCGGACGCTGACGCCGCTGGTGGAACAACTTGGCATTTCCATGGTCCTGTTGACGGGAGAGATCCGGGCGAAGCGCAAACAAGAAATTTATGACCTGCTGGAGCGCGGTGAGGTCGAGATCGCGATAGGCACGCATGCGCTGATTCAAGACAGCGTGAGCTTTAAACATCTGGGCCTGACCATCGTAGACGAACAGCATCGCTTTGGGGTGATGCAGCGCGCCGCACTACGGAAACGCGGGGTGAATCCGGATATTTTGTTACTGACGGCAACCCCTATCCCTCGGACCTTGTCGTTGACGCTGTATGGCGACCTGGATGTATCGGCTATTGATGAACTTCCGCCCGGCCGCAAGCCGATCACCACCCAGATCTTTCATGAAGGCCAACGCAAAAAAGTCTATCAATTGGTGAAAGAGCAGATTGACCAAGGCCATCAAGCCTATGTGGTGTATCCCTTGGTTGAAGAGTCGGAGAAATTAGATCTCAAGGCTGCAACAACCATGGCCAAGGAATTGTCACAGACCTTTTTTGCGGACTATTCGGTTGGGTTGGTGCACGGCCGCCTCAAAGGCGAGGAAAAAGATGCGGTTATGCAGCGCTTTAAGAGCGGTGAGCATAAGCTGCTCGTTTCGACCACGGTGATTGAGGTTGGCATTGATGTGCCGAACGCAACGGTTATTGTCATCGAACACGCCGAGCGGTTCGGGTTGGCCCAATTGCATCAATTGCGGGGGCGGGTGGGGCGTGGGCAAGCCGCTTCGTTCTGCTTGTTGTTGGCTCAGTATACCCCAGCTGATGAGTCTATCCGGCGTCTTCGTGTAATGGCGGAGACGAATGATGGGTTCAAAATTGCGGAGGCAGATCTGGCGTTTCGCGGGCCGGGTGAATTCCTCGGCACGCGCCAATCCGGCATGCCGGACTTTCGCGTAGCCAATATCGTGCGTGACAGCAAGATTCTGGAAACTGCCCGTGACGAAGCGCTCGCCTGGCTGGAGCGCGATCCTGATCTCGCCTCACCAGAGTCGCGCCGTCTGCGAGCCGTGCTCGAAGACCGCTGGGCCGGCCGACTTGAGCTGGCGCGGGTGGGGTAATTCCTATCCATCTCCGCTGATTCTATCCCTAGCCGCGTGTCTCGTATACTTCTCGCCAGAAAGCAGCGTACCGACTACTGTCATTCTGATCGTAGCGATGAATCTAACCCCTCGGAGAGATCCTTCGCCTCCGGCTCAAGATGACACCAGCGGAGGATCCGGGGGCAGACAAGCGAAACGCTACTATCAAAAAGGATTTGGTATCATACAATCCTGTGCGGCACGTAGGTTGACACTGCTGACCTGAAAGATGCCAAGGCGTTGCTGGGAGTTCTGACATGATAGAGAGGCGTCTCTCGTGATATTGCCCAGCGAGACTCTCATCGCTCCTGAAAAGCTGACCAAGTATCTCTTGGTGCAACGAACATTTGACGACAAGTCTCAATTCGTGCGGCAAGCAGGGTATACCCTTGATAATTGGAAACAACTTGAAAAAGATTTACGCTTGCAAGTACTCTCCGCTGATGCAACCTTAATCGAGCACACGAACTACGGAGATATTCTTGATATTCGTTCCGCACTCACCGGTCCCAACAGGAAGACGTTGTTCGTGAGAACGATCTGGATGAATGAGGGGAAGAGCGGTGTGACCAAGTTCATTACTTTATATCCAGATAAAGGGAGGCTGCCGTGAAGTATCAGCTTTTTCAACGGGTCGCTTTAGCGCAGGACCTGCCGGAGAAACGCCTCCGACGTGGGGATGTGGTGACAATCGTTGATCGCCACCCTCCAAACGGCGGGGAACCTGGCTACTCCATTGAAGTCT
>CAUZQN010000103.1:0-7531 GCA_963581605.1 uncultured Binatia bacterium (SeqCode) | reverse complement strand
GCGCACAGAAAGGGAAAAGAAAAGCGGTGGCGTTTCATCACACCCAAGTCGAAGAATTCAGTCCGGGCAATCAATATGAGTCCTACCCTCGCCTTCGCACTGAAGAAGTACAGACTTGCGCATGCACCCGGGTCATTTGACCTCGTTTTTTCCCACGTGGATGGCCGTCCACTAGAGCCTGGCAATCTTGTAAAGCGCGAATACCTCCCCGCCCTCAGGCGTGCTGGCTTGCGACGGATCACCTTTCACTCGTTACGCCACAGCTTCACCGCCCTGTTGATAGCGCAAGGCGAAAACATCAAATACATCCAGACTCAGCTTGGACACGCCTCAGTCCAGACGACACTGGACCGCTACGGACACCTCCTGCCGGCAACGCATAAAGACGCTGCAAAACGTCTGGATGCGACGCTCTTTGGAAATTCCATTAGCAAACCATTAGCAAATGGCTCGGAAGTTGGCGTGGCCTATAAAGGCGAAAGCCCCGAAGTTCTTGAACTTGCGGGGCTTTCATAGGTTGCGGGGCTAGGATTTGAACCTAGGGCCTCGAGGTTATGAGCCTCGCGAGCTACCGGACTGCTCCACCCCGCGCAGGACGAAAAACACAGCTAATGCTGCGCCTGGTAGATGTACCTACCTCGGGCCATGAAGTCAAGGCCAGACGGGTAGTTAGGGACATCAAGACCTGGATTGAACAGGATTTTCAACCATACGCTTGAGCAGTTGGATCTCGTGCGGTGTAAGAGACCGGTAGCCACCAACCGGTACGTCTAAACTGAGCGGCCCGTATTGGACCCGTACCAGCTTTTCTACACGATAGCCTAAGGCCTCACACATCCGCCGTACCTCACGGTTGCGTCCTTCACGTAAGACCATTTCCAGCCAAGTTTTTTTTACCGAGGTGCGCAGAATGCGTACTTCGGCAGGTGCAGACAGCGTTCCGTCATCCATGCGCACACCATGTCGCAAGATGCTCAGAGCCTTTCTCGCTACGACCCCGCCGAGCTTGGCTTGATACGTCCGAGGCACTTGAAAGCGTGGATGGAGCAGGCGTTCGGTCAACGCACCATCATTGGTCAGCAGCAGGAGTCCGGACGAATCGTAGTCCAGCCGCCCAACCGGAAACACACGTTCTCGAACATCAGTCAGAAGGTCACGGACCGTCGGTCGGCCTTCCGGATCTTTCAGCGTACTGACAACGCTGGGCGGTTTGTGGAGGAGAAAATACTGCCAGCCGGCGGGTAACTCAACCAGTTGACCGTCAACTTCAATTTGGTCCTGTCGCGGGTCCGCCGTTGTCCCCAGCCGCGTGACCGTTTGTCCATTCACGCGCACCCGACCCGCCTGGATCAGCTTCTCCGCTGCTCGCCGCGAGCTGATCCCGGCTTGACTCAAGATCTTCTGCAGCCGTTGGGTCTGGGATGTCTTCTGCATATGGGTTGATTGTCGGTTCATGAATCTCCGGCAGAGGGGGCAGGCTTTTAATACTATCGAGGTTGAAAATTTCGAGAAACTGCGGACTGGTGCCGTACAACCACGGCCGGCCGGGAACATCCTTTCGTCCCGAGACGCTAATGAGCTTTCTGGTCAGTAGCAAGTTGAGCACGCCGTCCACATCCACTCCACGGATGGCCTCAATCTCCATCTTCGTCAAGGGCTGATTATAGGCAATAATGGCCAAGGTTTCGAGCGCGGCACGACTGAGCTTCACCGGTTTATCTCGGCCGAGTGCTTTCACATAGTCGGCATGATTGGAAACGGTGCGGAACTGATAGCCTCCCGCCACCTCCATCAGCCGGATGCCCCGGTATGGTGCCGCATACTCGGCGCGTAGTATCGCTAAGGCCGCCTTGACCTCGGCCTTGGTCGCACCGATCACTTCCACCAGGCGGCGCAGCGGCAGTGGCACTCCGGCTGCGAATAACAGACTCTCAGCGATGGCCTTGATTGTATCTATACTCATATATGTTCAAGCGTCTCAGGTAAGGGTTCGTCTGGACTGACGGCCAGAGAGGTGACAATGGGACCAAACATATCTTCTTGCCGGATGCGGATAATCCGGTTCCGGACAAGCTCTAAGACGGCCAGAAAGGTGACAAGGACTTGGAGACGAGTGGCGTCTGAGGGAAAGAGGTCGTAGAAAAAGACTTCTCTTTTTTCTCGGAGTATGTCGAATACGGCACACAGCTGGTCGCGCAGAGAGATGTGTTCGAAAATGATTTGCTGCGCTTCTTCGGAACCCGTGCGCTTGATCACATCTTGGAGGGCGTCGAGCAGATCACCCAGCGACAGATCATACACCGCGTCCTCTTCACCCTCTTGTCCGTCGGACATGGGCGGCCGGGTGAAAACGTCACGGTCAAGTAGATCGCGACTGATGAGTACTTGAGCCGCTTCTTTAAAGCGCTGGTATTCTAAGAGTTGTCTGGCAAGTTCGGCCTGCGGGTCTTCGCCGTCCTCTTCTTCGAGTGTTTCCTCAACCGGCAACAGCAGACGCGATTTGAGGTGCAGCAGGGTTGCCGCCATAACGAGATACTCGCCCGCGATATCAAGATCAAGTTGTTGGAGTAGATCGAGATACGCCAGGTACTGGTCTGTGATAACGGCGATAGGAATATCAGGCAGCTCCACCTCGTTCTTCTTCACAAGGTGGAGCAGCAGATCGAGCGGACCTTCAAAAACGTCGAGTTTTACGCGATAGGACATGGAAAGGGCTTTGTGGACTTTAAGCTCTTCGCCGTTCGCCATTACCCATGCGGCCAAAGACAGTGTGTCTACACTATGCAGTCAGCCTGGCAACCGACCCGGCAGCCGACCTGCAACAAGCAGACTTCTCCTTTCGCCGCCCTACACACCAACAACTTCCCGCACCTCCGCCATGGTCTGACGGGCGATTTCATGAGCCTGACGTTCCCCTTCCCGGAGCACGTCGCGCACGTCATCGCGGTGATTTTTCCAGTACGTCCGTTTTTCGCTGAATTGAGCCAAATCGTCAAGGACATGCTTGATCATAATCTTCTTGCACTCGAGGCAGCCGATGTCGGCCGTCTTGCAGCCATTGGTCACAAATTCAATCTCTTCTTGGGTGCAATACAGACGGTGTAGGTTAAAAGTCGGGCAGTCCACCGGATCGCCCGGATCGTGCCGTCTCGCCCGGCGCGGGTCGGTTATCATCCGCGACAGCTTGGCATCGATCTCCTCGGGCGGATCGGACAGGACGACGGCATTGCCGTAGCTCTTGCTCATCTTCCGTCCATCAAGCCCTGGAATCTTGGGAATCTCGGTTAAGAGCGCCTGCGGTTCAGGGAAGACGTCCTTCTTATAGACCAGATTAAAACGCCGGGCTATTTCGCGCGTCAGTTCGATATGCGGCACCTGATCGACACCAACGGGAACGTACTGGGCCTTATACATCAAAATGTCCGCAGCCTGCAGAACGGGATAGCCAAGCAGGCCGTAAGGAATCGTGGTGACCGCCGTGTCATCATCAGAGTCAATAAACCCTAGTTCGCGCGCTTGTTCTTTCACCGTCGGATTCCGAATCAGCCACGGCGTTGGAGTAATCATCGAGAACAGGAGATGCAGTTCCGCATGTTCTTTCACATCAGACTGGCGGAAGATCGCTGATTGTTTCGGATCGAGTCCGATACTCAGCCAGTCGATCACCATCTCCTCGGTATTGTCGCGAATACTTTCGGCATCCGTATTCCCTGTGGTGAGGGCATGCCAGTCGGCTACAAAAAAGAAACAGCGATACTCACTTTGTAGCCGAACCCAGTTGGTGAGCGTGCCATGCAGATGTCCTAAGTGGAGTTTCCCGGTTGGACGGAATCCGCTCACAACCGTTTGCCGTACGGGTGGCAGAGACGTGTGTGTTGCAGTCGTGTTTTCAGCCATATATCTCAGGATCTCACAATAACGCGTTGAGCAAGAGGGAGGTCATCGGACGTAAAATGTCACCCATAATGCCGGTCATCAAGAGCAGCATGACAATCAGCATGCCGTAGGGCTCAAGCCGCGCCAACGCCATAGCAGGCTGACGGGGGAGCAAGCCTGTCGCCACCCGACCGCCGTCGAGAGGCGGCAACGGAAAAAGATTAAAAACGGCAAGCACAACGTTGATCATGACACTTGCCAATAAACTTCTCGCCACGAGCCCATCGTCTATGAGTTGCAATGCGAACAGGAATTTGAGCACAAAGGCAGACAGGCCAGCTAGGATCAAGTTCATGGCCGGACCGGCAGCCGCAACATAGACCATATCCCGACGGGGATGACGTAGATTCCCGAAGTTCACGGGAACAGGCTTGGCATAACCAAAGAGAAACGGGGAACCCGAGATGATGAGCATGACTGGCAATAAGATCGTCCCAAACAGATCGACATGGGCAAGAGGGTTCAGAGTCAGTCGGCCCATTCGAGCAGCAGTCGAATCACCGAGAAGATACGCGCTATAACCATGCGCCAATTCGTGCAGGACAACGGCCGTAAGGACCGGCAGCGCCCAGATGGATAGCTGCTGCAGCATGTTTGAGAAATCCATTGCCATTAGTCTATAGACTCGATTTCTTGGACACAAGGCGTGAGGCGATGAAAAGACCCTACGAGTACGACACGCCATTCAACGCGTAATCGAAAAGGTCGAAATTTCTGAGCCGCGTTGTTTCCGCCCGTTTTCGGTAGTCGTCTGAAACAGGTTCAGACAGCATAAAAGGCACGGACTGCTCGGCACGACCTCCGTGGGAACGTAGAGGAGCATCCCCTAATCCAGACAAGTCGTGGTCTCGTTCAGCCGCGCCAATGGCCGTCTGTTGATCTCCGAGGACAACCAGGTCGGCCTCGCGATCGAGCGGCAGGAGGAATTTCTCGCAAGCCGTCTGCTTGTCGTACACGGCTTCAATTCCAGGAATGGACCGGATCAGAGTGCTGACTGCAGCCTGATCCATCTGATCCATGTCAGGACAGTATACGCGGACGAAGGAACCCAGAGCGCCGTGGTGGACGACGTACGGATCGGTGATAGGGCAAATCACCTGGGTTTTGCCCGTACTGAAATGGCCATCCAGAATGTCTTGCAAAAAAACAATCTGCGGCTTTGCATTCATACCGTGATCCGCCGTGAGTGCAACCACAGCTCCAGCATCGGCAAATCGTCCACACAGCCGGTCGAGCGCTTGATAAAAGACATTTGCTTCGGTACTGCCGGGTGCATGTTTATGCTGGACATAGTCGCTCAGAGACAGATACATCAGATCGGGTCGGTGTTGTTCGAGCAATGCCAGACCCGCTTCTAATACAAAGAGCGACAGCTCGGCAGAATAGACCTGCGGTTGCGGCAGACCAATCTGATCGCACACATTCTCAATACCATGCTGTTCATACGTACAGCCCGCAGCCTTCTCTGCGGAGAAACAAATGCCCTGGCGGAGTCCATGGCCGAGCAGACGGCAGAGTTTATCTTTGGCCGTGATGACAACAACCCTCGCTCCAGCCTGTGAGAAACGCGCCAGCAGCGTGTCCGACCGCAGCTGGGCCGGATCGGTCATCATCACCGCTTGTCCGCTTTTTGGATCCAGGAAGTAGTTGCCAGCAATACCGTGCACGGCAGGCGGACTGCCGGTGACGATCGATAGATTATTGGGATTCGTGAACGTTGGCACTACCGCATCTGCCCAGGCTCCAAAGCCACTGTGTAGAAAACGCTGGATATGCGGCAAAATCCCATCAGACAGACCTTGTTTGATATAAGCCGGATCACAGCCGTCAATGCAGATAGCGACAAGTGCGCGCTGCGGGAAGTCGTAGGTATGCTGGTTGAGACGAATAGATCTGGCTCGGTTGCTTCTTTTCTGCGGCATACGTAAGCTCCAGCTTTCTGTGTCCTCTTCGTTACTTCTCATTTTTCTCACAGCTTTTCGTTTTTCTCACATCTCTGTTCCTGCATCAATCATCCTCATCAATCGCCCTCCTCTGTGCCCTCACCTCGTCGTCTCTCCTGTTTGAGACAGAACAGGCTGGTTGCAGAGGCCCCACGGAGTCTTTAAGATGCGTGGCCGTAGTACAATAGTGTTCGCACTACACAGAGGCGAAGGCAGGAAATTATGAAAAACGGGCAACACCGTGTCGTGATTACTGGGCTGGGGGCCGTGACTCCGCTTGGAACTGGGGTAGAAAAAAACTGGCAAGCGCTGCTTGAGGGACGCTCCGGGGTGGGTCTCCTAACCCGGTTTGATGTATCAGACTTTCCATCTCGGATCGCTGGCGAGGTCAACGACTTCTGTCCGACCGATTTTATCGAGAAGAAAGAAGTCAAAAAAATGGATCCCTTCATCCAGTATAGTGTTGCAGCCGCCCAAATGGCGATGGATGAAGCCAAGACTCCTATCACGCCGGAAAACGAAGATTTGGTCGGCTGCATTGTCGGGGTCGGGATCGGTGGGTTGACGAGTATTGAGGAGTATCACTTGCACTTTCTTGATACGCGACTCAAGAAAGTTTCTCCATTCTTTATCCCCAAGCTGTTGAGCAACCTGGCACCAGGTCAAATCTCGATCCGCTATGGAGCCAAGGGTATTAATTATGCGCCAACGAGTGCCTGCTCTTCTGGTGCCCACGCTATTGGTGAAGCTTTTCGGGCCATTCGGGTTGGCGATCAAGACGCTGTCATCGCCGGCGGAGCGGAAGCAGCCTTAACCTCTTTAGGGTTGGGCGGCTTTATTGCCATGCGGGCAGTCTCGACCCGGAACGACGAGCCTGAGAAAGCCAGCCGACCCTTTGACAAAAATCGTGACGGCTTCGTCATGGCTGAAGGCGCTGGCATTGTCGTATTGGAAGAGCTGGAATTCGCCAAGAGTCATAGTGCGAAAATCTACTGCGAGGTGATAGGCTACGGCGCCAACGCAGATGCGCATCACATCACCGCGCCCTCACCTGAAGGAGAAGGTGCGGTACGGTGCATGAAATTGGCGCTGCGGAGCGCTGGGATCGATCCGACTGAGATCGATTACATCAACGCCCACGGTACTTCAACGCCATACAACGATGCAACTGAAACCCTGGCGATTAAACGTGTCTTTGGCGAACATGCCACACAGCTTGCAGTGAGTTCGACGAAATCTATGACCGGCCACATGCTGGGCGCTGCCGGTGGGGTCGAAGCCGTGTACGCCGCGTTAGCCCTGCACCATCAGATCATGCCGCCCACTATTAATTATGAAGAACCGGACCCGGATTGTGATCTGGACTATGTCCCAAACACGGCCCGCTCTGCACCCATACGCGCAGTGTTATCGAATTCGTTTGGCTTTGGTGGAACCAATGCCTGCCTGGTCTTCCGAAAATGGGAAGAAAACTAGAGCGAAACATTGAAACGAGGAAGACGAGAACATGTATGTGGCCACACATACATGTCTCTCCTTTGACCTGATCTCGCCGGGCGAGAAGAACAACAAGAGGTAGTACATGGGCGCACGTATTATCGGCACGGGTTCCGCCGTCCCCTCAACCTGTCTCACAAATGACGAGCTGGCCG